>DGQO01000084.1:0-3021 GCA_002400445.1 Chitinophagaceae bacterium UBA4412 | reverse complement strand
AAATTGGGATAAAAACTGGATTAGTCACTCCACGATCATGAAAGGGGGAAATATGAAAGTACAAATGTCTCCTGTACCAAACTTCAAACGAGGAACTTCCTCTTCTTCTTTTCCATTTTCTATCAGCCGCCCAAAATAATGAAGCAAGAAAAAAATACCTGATGCCTGGTTGAGGTAAAGCTTATCTAATTACCTGTAACGCTAAGGATGCAAGCTGGCCCGCTCCCTCTTCAGTTTCCAGCGCATTACAATCATCTGCAAAGAAATGGCGCACAAAATAAGGGCGAGCCCGGCAAAAAATTCCCAGTGCAGCATTCGGCCTTCATCAAAAAAAATCAACGCCAGGATGATGCCGTATATCGGCTCCAGGTTATAAGTAAGGTTGGCCGTAAATGCAGATATTTTCTGCAAGGCTTTTAGTTGCAAATCAAATGGAAGCACGGTGCAGGCAACGGATAACACGATCAGCCAGGTCCAATCGCTTAAAGTAGGCATAAAATAGGCCGCCGGAAAAAAATGCTGGTAAAGTGGCAGGAAGCAGGACAGAAAAAGAAATCCACTGCCGAGTTCATAAAGTGTGAGTACCCGGGGTTTTACTTCATCTAACAATTGCTTATTGAGCACGGGGAACAAAGCGCTGCCTAGTGCTGCAAGTAGCCCGAAAGCAATACCCTGCTTGTATTGAGGATGAAAATCGAAAATGATATAGATGCCTGCAATAGCCATTGTACCAAGAAAGAATTCCCACCATTGCATTTGCCGGCGCAGAATGAGCGGCTCCGTAAAAGCAGTAAAGAAGCCTGTGGCAGAAAGACAGACCAATGCTACTGAAACATTAGCGTATTTAACCGCACCATAAAAAAACAACCAATGCATAGCCAGGATAGCGCCCACAATGGCAATGCGCTTCACTAATCGCCACGGCAATCTTATCAATTGTTTTTTCCAGCGCATCCAACCCAGTAACACTACAACAGTAATGAGCAGGCGCCACCAAACCAAAAAACCCTCGCCCAGCAAAATGAGTTTTCCAAATATAGCCGTAAACCCTGCGAGAAATACAGCAATGTGCAATTGTATGAAGGCTTTTTTCATTGCTCGCAAAGATATAATTTGCCCACTGCCCCGGCACCCGGAACAAAGAAAAAACAAGCTGGCCCAAATAATTGCAAAAAATAGGTGGCAACAGGCCCTCCACAACAAACATCATTATATTTGCGCACTTATAACTAACAACGTATGACCTTTAAACGGATTAACAACATTACAGGCTGGGTGATTTGCTTAATTGCATGTGCCGTGTACATTCTTACCATGGAAGCCAATGGTAGTTTTTGGGATACGGGGGAGTTTGCCTCCAGTGCTTACAAATTACAAATTCCACATCCGCCGGGAGCACCACTTTTCGTGTTGTTGGGCCGGCTCTTTATGGCTCCTTTCGATCCGGCAAATGCCGCTACAGGCATTAACCTCATGAGCGCTTTAGCCAGCGGTTTCACCATCCTTTTCCTGTTTTGGAGTATTACGCATTTTGCCCGTAAGCTCACTTTAAAAGAGGTGGGCGAGTTGAGTACAAACCATACTGTCGGCATTATGGCCGCAGGTGTAGTGGGCGCATTGGCTTACACGTTTTCTGATTCTTTCTGGTACAGTGCCGTAGAAGCAGAGGTATATGCCTTGTCGTCCTTTTTTACCGCCATCGTTTTTTGGGCAATGCTCAAATGGGATCAGGATGTAGAGCAAGAACAAGCCGAAGGCATCAATGGGCATTTTACCCGGGCAGACCGTTGGATTATTCTCATCTTTTTCCTTATGGGTCTTTCCATCGGTGTGCACTTGCTTAATATTCTTACAATTCCGGCAATGGTGGTTATTTATTACTATCGCCGGTATAAAGCCACTAACTGGGGAACCTTCTGGGCCTTCGTTATAGGATGTGTGATTACCGGCGTGGTACAAAAGGCCGTAATTGTATGGACCATTAAAGGTGCCGGCAATATGGATATTTTCTTTGTGAATAGCCTGGGTACTCCATTCTTTATTGGTTTCGCATTTTTCTTCATTTTATTAGGCGTGCTCATTTATTTTGGTATTCGCATTGCCAATAATAATAACTGGAATTTCCTGAAACTGGGTCTCTGGTGTTTCTCTTTTATGCTCCTTGGATACTCCACTTATTTTACCACCCTCATTCGCAGCAACGCAGATACGAGCGTGGATATGTTTAATGTAGATAACCCCGTGAATCTCGTAGGCTACCTAAGCCGTGAGCAGTATGGCGACTGGCCGATCCTCTATGGCCAGGATTTTACGGCAGATATACAGGATTATGATATGCAGGAAACGTATATTAAATCCAACGGTAAGTATGAGAAGAGCGGACGTAAAATGTCTTATGTATATGCTCCTGAAGACAAGCATCTTTTTCCACGTATGTGGGACCAGAGCAATGATCAGGGCCATGCAGATTATTATGCAAACTGGGCAGGTATAAACAAAAACAAAGATGGCTCCTGGGAGCGAAAGCCTACCATGAAAGAGAATATCGGCTTCGCCTTAAGCTACCAGGTAAACTGGATGTACTGGCGCTACTTTATGTGGAATTTTGCCGGAAAACAAAATGATGTGCAAGGCATCAATATGGGGAATGTAAGGGATGGTAACTGGAAGTCTGGGATTGGATTTTACGATAACATCCGGCTGGGCAACCAGGATAAAATGCCAGATACATTAAAACACAATAAAGCCAATAACAAGTATTATATGTTCCCGTTCATCCTGGGATTGCTCGGCCTTATTTACCAGGTAAAAAAAGATGGACGTGATGCATTCGTCATCGGTCTCCTGTTTTTCTTTACAGGACTAGCCATTGTATTTTATTTAAACCAGGCAGGTAATCAGCCCCGTGAACGAGACTATGCATTTGTGGGATCTTTTTATGCATTCGCCTTTTGGATAGGCCTTGGTGTATTGTGGGTGAGAGACCTGGTGATGAGTGCTGTAAAAAATTTACAGACTTCC
>DGQO01000271.1 GCA_002400445.1 Chitinophagaceae bacterium UBA4412 | reverse complement strand
GAAGCTTTTATAGAGTTAACTATGCCATCTTATAATGATGATGCCGGCAATGTGATTTTATTAAATGAACAAGGTGCAGTGCTGGATGAAATTAGTTATTCAGACAAATGGCATTATCCTCTTATCAGCAATAAAGAGGGTGTATCCCTGGAGCGCATCAATTATAATGATACCACTGCAGATAATGCTCAAACACCAAAGGTAAATGAGCAGGCGGCTAACTGGCATAGCGCCGCAAGCAGTGTGGGCTATGCTACCCCAACCTATAAAAATTCACAGTTTGCTGCTGAACCTGGCGTGCAAGGCACCATCACCGTTACACCTGAAATCCTGAGCCCCGATAATGATGGACAGGATGATTTTGCTACGATAACTTACAACTTTCCTGACCCCGGGTATGTAGCCAATATTACCATCTTTGATGCCAGTGGGCGACCCGTGCGTTACCTTCAACGCAATGCGCTCAATGGTACAAGCGGATATTATCGCTGGGATGGATTGGGAGAAAAGAACCTGCAATTAAATGCAGGGATCTATGTTATTTATACAGAAGTTTTCAATTTGCAAGGCAAAACAAAACGCTTTAAAAATGTTGTAGTACTTGCAAGACGACACTAAATTCTTTTGCCAGAAGTGATGCAGTAATTTTGATCGCCTTTTTTGCCGGTAACCATACCCGTTCCCCGGATGATCCGTTCCCAAAAATCAGTGATGAGATCATTCCTTTTTGCAATACATTTAGCAACGGTTTTCTTTATCCACCAAAAAATATACAAATGCTCAGCAAAAACTGCAACGCAAAATCTTTTAGGATTTGCCTGACTTTTTCAGCAATGCTTATTATTTCATGTAACACTTCAACCAGCACGAAAACTATGCAATACAACTGGCCAAATGGCAAGACTGCACCAATAGCTGATAAAATTCCAAAGACCATTACGGAACATGATACCACCCGTATAGACAACTATTTTTGGATGAATGATTATTTTAAAAAGGGGCCAGACAGTAGCAAGGTAGTTGCCTACCTGGAAGCGGAGAATACATATTATGACAGTATGATGGCCGGCACCAGGGATTTACAGGAGAAGTTGTACAATGAAATGAAAAACCGAATAAAGGAGAAAGACGAGAGTGTGCCCTTTTTTAAAAATGGATATTTTTATTACAACCGGCAGGTAGCAGGTAAAGATTATTATGTGTATTGCCGCAAAAAAACCAGCCTCTCCGCACCGGAGGAAGTGCTGCTCGATGTAAATGCAATGGCGGAAGGTAAGTCTTACTTTAGGGTGGGTGGAACGGCCATAAGCCCCGATAACAAATTGCTGGCTTATGGTGTAGATACGGTGAGTCGCAATGAATTTACCATCTACATCAAGAATCTTGAAACCGGAGAAGTGTTTGCTGATGCCATACCCCGCACACAGGCTGATGCGGTATGGGCTGCCGATAATAAAACCATCTTTTATACCGCAAAAAATCCACTCACTCTTTTATCAGAAAAAATAAAGCGGCATATGCTGGGTAGTAATCCTGTGGCAGATGTGGTGGTGTACACAGAAACAGATCCCAGCAATTACATTGGCGTGGGCAAAACAAAATCAGACAAATACATTTTAATTGGTTCCCAGGCCACACTCTCCTCCGAATACCGCATGATTCCGGCAAATGAACCCATGGCCACTTTTAAAGTTTTTGCCCCAAGAATGAAAGACGTACTCTACGATGTAGACCATGCGAATGATCTCTTTTACATTCGCACCAATAAGGATAGTGCCCGCAATTTTAAAATCATGACCTGCACCGAAACTAAAACAGCGGCTGCAGACTGGCAGGAGCGCATAACCCATAGCGACAGTGTATTGATTGAAAGCATTGACATCTTTAAAAATTTCCTGGCGATATCCGAAAGAAGACATGGACTAACTGCCATTCACATTATCAATTTAAAAAACAACCAGGAGCATTTTATTGATTTTGGCGAAGCAACTTATACCGCTTCACTTGGTTACAACCCCGAATATAATACGGACAGCCTGCGCTATAATTATAGCTCCCTTACCACACCTGCAAGTGTGTACGATTACAGTATGACCACGAAGCAAAAGGAACTTAAAAAACAACAGGAAATAGTGGGCGGTTATAATGCTGCAGACTATGTAGCAGAACGCATTTATGCTACCGCAAAAGACGGTACAAAAGTGCCGGTGTCTCTTGTGTATAAAAAAGGGTTTAAAAAAGATGGTGCGGGGCCGTTATTGCTATATGGATATGGCTCTTACGGGCACAGCATGGATCCTTCCTTTAACAGTAATATGCTTAGCCTGCTCAACCGTGGTTTTGCTTTTGCCATTGCGCATATCCGGGGTGGGCAGGAGATGGGCAGAAGCTGGTATGAGAATGGTAAACTCTTAAAAAAGAAAAACAGCTTTACCGATTTTATAGACTGTGCAGACTACCTCGTGAAAGAAAAATATACCAGCCCCGCACATCTTTATGCAATGGGCGGCAGTGCCGGTGGCTTGCTCATGGGTGNNGATGTAATAAACACCATGAGTGACGCCAGCATTCCGCTCACTACCAATGAGTATGATGAGTGGGGAAACCCCGCTAACAAAACCAGTTTCGATTACATGATGAGCTATTCTCCTTATGATAATGTAACGCCCCAGGCCTATCCGAACATGCTGGTAACTACCGGCCTGCACGATAGCCAGGTACAATATTTTGAACCGGCAAAATGGGTAGCTAAGTTGCGGGCTTTAAAAACAGACAGCAACCACATTCTGCTTTATACAAATATGGAAGCAGGGCACGGCGGCGCAAGTGGTCGTTACAAAGCCCTGCGTGATCGTGCCCGTGAGTATGCATTCTTACTGGCGCTGGAGGGAAAAGTAGATTAATATAAACCACCAACTCATCAACCCTGCCTACCGGCAGGCAGGGCAGGCAATCAACTAATCAACTAATCAACNNATGTCTCTCCACCTACATCGAAGCAGTTTTGGAAACCCTGCCCACGCAGGCAATGTGCTTTCAAAAGAAGAGGCCTATGCCTTGCTGAACGACTGGGTAAAAAATGAACGGTTGCAATTGCACATGCGGCAGGTGGCTCAGCTCATGAAGCAATGGGCTGCCACACGGGAAGGCCTGGGCGAAGCAGACCAATGGCGCTGGCAAATGGCTGGCCTGCTGCACGATGCAGATTGGGATCAATGGCCGGAACTACACTGCAAAAAAATTATTGAAGAACTCGAACATCGGCAAGTTGATCCCGAAATTATCCGGGCCATTGCCAGCCATGGTCCCAATCATTTTGGCGTAGAACCGCAAACCCGGATGGATCACATGCTCTATGCATTTGATGAGCTTAGCGGGCTCATACATGCTTACAGTTTGATGCGCCCGGAAAGTTATACCGGCATGGAATTAAAAGGTGTAAAGAAAAGATTGAAAGAAAAAAGTTTTGCCGCCAATGTGAGCCGGGATGAAATTGCCGATGCCATACAGCGGGCAAGCTTAGATCAGGATGATCTTATTGCTTTCATCATCGCTCACCAGCCCCATGCGGTGTGAATAAAAAACTGGTGTGGCCTTTGCAAGAATGCTGGTAAACATCATATCATGAAAACATCTGCCACCATGTTGCTCGCCGCTGCTATCCTTACCGGCATCGCTCTTATCGTTTGGAACAAACTGCAGGAGCAGGATCGTATAGAAGAAGCTTAATCAGCATTTAATAAGTTGAAATGGGCTTTCAGCTTTTCTTCCTTTATCAGCAGTAGTTCCGGCTATACGCTACTACTCCGCCACAAACCCCCGCACAAATCTTCAGCGGGGTATTCGCTGCTATCCGGCAGCCCTTCTACCAGTCTATCTATGATCTTCAACCTCATGGCATAGGAAGCAGAAATATTTTTTGGACCCATCTCTTTTTTTTGAGAATGATCTACCTTCAATCCCATTTTATTTCAACCAAAACTTAACCCTTATGTTACCCGAGAACGAAATGCCGGTTCAGGAAATGGA
>DGQO01000109.1 GCA_002400445.1 Chitinophagaceae bacterium UBA4412 | reverse complement strand
GCAAAATGCGGCTACTACAGAAGCCAGCATTATCGTATTTGCAGGTGTTCATTTTATGGCAGAGACGGCTAAAATTTTAAATCCCTATAAAAAAGTGTTGCTGCCTGATTTAAAAGCCGGCTGTTCTCTTAGTGATTCTGCGCCACCTCCCTTATTTAAAGCCTTCAAGGATAAGCATCCGGATCACCTGGTAATTACCTATATCAATTGTAGTGCAGGCATGAAGGCGCTTAGTGATATCATTTGCACGAGCAGCAATGCCCAAAAAATCGTAGAGAGCCTCCCGGAGGATCAACCTATCATATTTGCTCCTGATCGAAACCTTGGGGCTTATATCAACAAACAGACGGGTAGAAATATGCTACTCTGGAACGGTGCCTGCATGGTGCATGAAATCTTTAGCCTGGAGAAAATTACTAAACTTAAGATTCGCCACCCTAAAGCAAAAGTAATTGCACACCCGGAATGTGAGGAAGCGGTGCTTGCCGTAGCAGATTTCATTGGCAGTACAACCGGTTTATTAAAGTTTAGTCAAACTGATCCTGGCACAGAGTATATTGTAGCTACAGAGGCGGGAATATTACATCAAATGCAGAAGGCAAGTCCGGGTAAAACATTTATTCCTGCACCTCCTAATAACGCCTGCGCCTGCAACGATTGCCCGTATATGAAATTAAATACACTGGAAAAATTATATACATGTCTTAAGTACGAGCTGCCAGAAATTACAATGGATGAAGAGCTGCGCATTGCAGCTCGGAAGCCAATTGACCGGATGCTGGAGATTAGCGCCCGATACGGTTTATAGATATAATTATTTATTAATATATAATAGATATAATAGTCAGGCATTAAATTCAGGATTTGGCGATCATCAGGCACATACCGTTTCTCAGAGCAGTTTTTTTTTACAGCATTACTGCTTTTGGCGGACCACAGGGGCATCTTGGTATGATGCTAAAAACCTTTGTTCAAAAACGAAGGGATATAACGGAGGAGGAGTTGATTGAGTATAATTCCTTTTGCCAGATGCTTCCAGGGGCTTCAAGCACGCAAACCCTTACCCTTATCGGTTACAAACGTGGTGGTGTGAGCCTTGCAGTACTTACGCTCCTCATTTGGTTACTTCCTGCCTGTATATTAATGGGCGCTTTTTCATTCTTGCTCACTGTTTATCCTGCTAATAATCTTACATCTGGTATTCTAAAATTTATTGAGCCAATGGCTGTTGGCTTCCTGCTTTATGCGGCGATACGGGCTTTTAATATTTCTATTAAAAATCTTATCACGCAGATTATTATGCTGTTCTCGATGGTATTGAGTTTTACTTTCTTTAAGGTCCCATGGATCTTTCCTGCTTTAATCGTGGCAGGAGGAATCGTCACTAATTTTAGCAATAAGCGGATTCCAAAAAAAGAGGACATAAAGCCCAGGCATATCCGCTGGACCAATATCTGGCTCTTTGGTTTGATCTTCGTACTGGCCGGACTCTTTAGTGAACTTGCCCGTAAAAACGAATGGGAGCATAAAAAGGCGTTTAACCTGTTTGAAAACTTTTACCGTTTTGGTAGTATCGTTTTTGGAGGCAGCGATGTGTTGTTACCCCTTATGTTGGATCAATATGTAGCCCGACCTACTGATAAAAAAGTACAGGTAAAAAATCCTAATACGATTAAGATTGAAAGAAGTGATCTCCTTACAGGTTATGGTGTAGTGAGGGCTATTCCGGGTCCGGTTTTTTCGGTAGCCACATTTACTGGCGGTATGGCCCTTAAAAATGAAGGGTATACTATGCAGTTCATCGGTTGTGTTATTGGCACTGTTGCCATCTTTCTTCCCAGTGCATTGTTGATACTTTTCTTCTTTCCTGTGTGGCAATACCTCAAAAAGTACGTCGTCGTCTATCGGTCTTTGGAAGGAATTAATGCAGTGGTAGTTGGGGTAATATGGGCGGGCACCCTTTATCTCCTACATGGAATGCCGTTGAAACATCTGGATTTTAATATGGCTATTAGCTTTGGAGTCATCATCGGAACTTTTGCCTTACTGCGATACACAAAGATTCATGCACCCATCATTGCACTAGGTTGCTTGTTATTGGGTTGGCTTATTTAATCGAATCCATGTAATAGTTATTCTTTTCAATTTCTTCCTTTGCTGCATCTGTAACCAAATACCGAATAGACTTTTTGCTCCTGATCAGTTGTCTTATGTGCGTGCTTGAAATGCTTAAAGCCGGGGCATCTTCCACAATTACACTTGCTCCAAAATTATCGTGGAGGTCAAAGCCCGGTCTTTTGTACACCAGAAAGTTGCATTGCTTTATCAAAGTTTCGGCGTTTTTCCATTTGGGGAGATTCTGAAATCCATCGCTTCCCATAAGAATCGAAAACTGGTGCTCAGGATATTTATCCTTCAAATAGGCCAGCGTCTCTACAGTATAGGAAGGTTTGGGAAGGTTGAACTCAATATTACTCGCTCGTAAACCCGGCTCATCTTCTATACTCAAGGTTACCAGATGCAGCCTGTGGTATTCATTTAATAGGCCGGAAGCGCTTTTAAAAGGATTTTGCGGAGAAACCACAAACCAAACTTCATTTACTCTTTTCTCATTAAGGAAATGTTTAGCTATAATAAGATGGCCAATATGAATGGGATTAAATGAGCCAAAGAAAAGTCCAATGTGCATATCGTTATTTTCTAAGATTCTTCTACCAGGATCTGATCTGCTTCATTCAGGCGAAGGCTGAGGTGATATCCTGCTACAGTAATACAAATAGGGTCTTTGAAAGGGGCAATGTTGTCCACCGTTACTGACTCACCAGGAACACAGCCCATTTCCATCAATTTGAGGAAGATATCTTCACTATTGAAGGAATGAATCACTACCGTTTTGCCTACTTTAATTTCCGAAAGTCTTTTCATCTGCCTTGTTGAAAAACGAAGTTAGCTATGTGTAAACTGTTTTATTTTTGAAAAACAGAAAAATATGGCCCAGGTTCAGTTTCATTTTTTAGATGTATCGGGTGCGTTCTTAAAAGATCGTAGGAGGTTGAAAGACTTCTTAAGGTATATCTGCGAGTTAGAAAAGAAGGATTTAAAATCTCTCCATTATATTTTTTGCTCCGATGAGCAGTTGCTGGAAATGAACAGAGCACACCTTTCTCATGACTTTTATACTGATGTAATTGGATTTGATTTGTCTGAAAATGGGCGCAACATAGAGGCTGAGATTTATATAAGTGTAGATCGTGTAAAGGAAAATGCGCTTCAATTACAGGTCGTTTTCAAAGTTGAGTTGTTAAGAGTTATCATTCATGGCCTGCTTCATTTTTGTGGCTATCAAGATAAAACGCCTTCGCAAAAGAGGAAAATGCGTTCAAAAGAGGATATATATATCGATGCGTACCAATTGTTCCACGTGAAACGGTAGTTCAAAAGAGCCAAATGCTCCACGTGAAACATTACCACCAATAAAAAAATCTACAAGTTAACTTTGCGCCATGTTTGAGAAATATGATGTGATAGTAGTTGGGGCTGGTCATGCGGGATGCGAGGCGGCTGCCGCTGCCGCAAATATGGGAAGTAAGGTCTTGCTGATTACTATGAATATGCAGACCATGGCACAAATGAGCTGCAATCCAGCCATGGGAGGAATTGCAAAAGGTCAGATTGTGCGGGAAATAGATGCCATGGGTGGTTACAGCGGAATAGTGAGTGATAAGAGCATGATACAATTTCGGATGCTAAACCGCTCCAAAGGCCCCGCTATGTGGAGCCCAAGGGTACAGAGCGATAGAATGTTGTTTGCAACCACCTGGCGAGAAATGCTTGAACAAACCCCGAACGTTGATTTTTACCAGGATATGGTGGAAGAACTTATCGTTGAAGATGGACAGGTTATGGGCGTTATATCTAAGCTTGGTCATAAGATAAACGCTAAGTCGGTAGTGCTAACAAACGGTACTTTTCTAAATGGTGTAATTCATATTGGAGAAAAGCAATTTGGCGGGGGCAGGGTAGGAGAAAAATCTGCCACCGGAATTACGGAACAATTGGTATCACTGGGATTCGAAAGTGAGAGATTGAAAACCGGAACTCCACCCAGGATAGATGGTAGAAGCCTTGATTATTCAAAAATGGAAGAGCAGAAAGGAGATGAATCGATCTCCGGATTCAGCTTCCTTGGTGTAGATAAAATACAGCCGGAACAGCAGCGCAGTTGTTGGATAACCTACACCAGCCAGGAAGTGCATGATATCCTTAGAACCGGATTTGATGCTAGTCCAATGTACCAGGGCAGAATCCAGGGCACGGGGCCAAGGTATTGCCCAAGTATTGAAGACAAGATTAACAGGTTTGCACAAAGAGACAGGCACCAGCTTTTCGTAGAACCAGAAGGTTGGAACACTGTAGAAATCTATGTAAATGGTTTCTCCACTTCTTTGCCAGAGGAAGTTCAAATCAAAGCATTACGGAAAGTGCCTGGCTTCGAAAAATGCAAAATGTTCAGGCCGGGATATGCTATTGAGTACGACTATTTTCCACCTACACAACTCTCTCATGCATTGGAAACTAAGCGCATTAAAAACCTGTTTTTTGCAGGGCAGATCAATGGAACTACTGGTTATGAAGAAGCAGCATGCCAGGGACTCATGGCGGGCATTAATGCTCATTTAGCAGGAAAATCGCAGGCTCCATTCATCCTGAGCAGGAGCGAAGCCTACATCGGTGTGCTCATTGACGACTTGATCAATAAAGGAACGGATGAACCATACCGGATGTTTACCAGTAGGGCAGAGTATAGAACCCTACTCAGACAAGATAATGCAGATCTCCGCCTCACAGAAAGAAGCTATACCATTGGGCTGGCAAGCCAGGAAAGAATGGAACGGGTAAAGGAAAAACGGCAAAATGTTGATAAAATCAAGGCTGTTTTGCTTTTGCAACAAGTGGAACCTGATGAGGTGAATGACCTTTTGCAACGTAAAAATTCCACACCCCTTACCTCAAGGCAAAAGGCAGCTCAACTTCTACTAAGACCGAACCTGTCGCTACAAGAAATTTCCCGTCAAATTCCTGCATTGCAACAGGCACTTTCTACCTTTACAGCCGAAGAACTGGAACAGGCAGAAATACAGGTGAAGTATGACACTTATATTCAGAAAGAAAAAGAATTGGTGCAGAAGATGAGTCAATTAGAACACCTGGTAATACCAGACAGTTTTAACTATGAAAAATTGGTTTCATTAAGCACCGAAGCCCGGCAAAAATTTATAAAGATTCAACCAAAAACCCTGGGGCAGGCATCCAGAATTTCTGGCGTAAACCCAAGTGATGTTCAAATTCTAATGCTCTTTATGGGTAGATAAATCATATATATGAAATTAGACAATATAAATATGTATAATACTGATAGTGAGGTGTTTACATCAGTTGAAAAACAGATTAGCAGTCGTTTTCGCATTGCGGACAAGGATGATAAACGTCCCTGGGGCGGCTTTCTGGTCATCAATGAAGAAGATGCAGAAGCTTTCATAAAAATGTACTTCCCGCATTTGACCAGAGAGGAGTTGTCCATCTCCGGCAAGTTGAGCCCAAAAATTCTTATTGTGGCGCCAAACAAAAAGCTAAGTTGGCAGTATCATCACCGCCGGGCAGAAATCTGGAAATTAATCGCTGGTACCGCAGGTGTGGTTACGAGTGATAATGATGAAGAAAAGCACGAACGAGTGCTCAATCCTGGTGATATGGTTGAACTTCAGCAAGGAGAACGCCATCGCCTCATTGGCCTTAACGGCTGGGGCGTTATTGCAGAAATTTGGCGCCATACCGATGCTGCTCATCCCAGTGATGAAGATGATATCGTAAGGGTGCAGGATGAATACGGACGTTAACGCTCCGTATTTGCAATAACCATCCGGATTTCTCCATAACTGTAGCCGGGCAAATTTTGCGCAAGCAGGTTTAAACTTTTATCACCATGAATCAGGATAACTTCCTGTACGGCTTGTTGCCGTTGTACGGTAACGACTTCGTTAATATCCAGGTCACCCGTCTTGATAAAATGGCTGAGATGTCCTTCTATTGTTGCCTTCGTAAATTGCCGCTCTCCCGCAATTTCGTCAATGGATTTTCCATCCCTGTATAGTTGATAAGTGAGCAGGCGGGTGTCTGTTTTGGGTGCAGCTTTTTTTGCGGTTTTTCTTTTTGAAATTTCCGGAAGTTCGCCTTGTACAGGAGCCACATCATGTTGCTCGCAATAAGATGTAATGGCGTCTATTAATTCATCTCCGTACTTATCTACTTTAATTTTGCCAAAGCCGCTGATGTGTAATAATGAAGCTTTATCCTGTGGTAAATACAGGCAAAGATCTTTAAGCGTTTGTGTAGTAGCTATGCGGTATATCGGCAAGCCTGAATCTTCACAAGCCATATTGCGCCAGCGTTTCAGGATTTCAAACAAAACAGGATGTGTAGTATCCTCAAGCGCACCCGCTTTATTTTTGCCGTAGATGCTTTTCCTGAATTTTGGTGCAGCATAATCCAGTTTGTGCTTTAAAAATCCGGCAACCGAAAAGGATTCTTTACTATAATGGAGAAAATATAATACCTGGTGAAACGCTGCCAGCAACACATTATTTGCTTCATCTACCTCTGCCGCAGCTTCCCGAAAATCCGTAGAAAAAGGAAGCGATGATATAGTTTCAAACAATGGTGTAAGCTTATTGATAAAATGCCCTGAGGCATCGCTGAGGCGTTTTTGCAAAGCCTGGTTTTCTTCTACAATGGATTGCTCCCGCATCATGCTCCCAATATGGCCTATGAACTTCATTCCAACCGCTTTTTCATGCTGAAAATCTCCCAATACCCGGTTGATAAATGACAGGGCATCGCCATCTAGCCTTGCCTGGTGTTTAATGATGGATTGTTGCAGATCAAGGAAAGCAGCAGAGAGTTGTTCAAAAGAAAACAAATCTTCCAGCATCTGCTGGCAAAACACAGCCCTTGCACCGGCAAAACGCTCTGCCAGCGTGATTTTAGGCTTAAGTGCAGATTGAATATTTACTACATATTCATTGCTGTGGATAGCCTTTTGCGGTATTGCTGTTAGTAATTTGATGCCATCGAGGGTAGTGCAGCGGCTGAGCGCTACATACACCTGCCCGCTGCTGAAGGAAGCGGCGGCATCAATGCGTACTTTTTCAAAAGTGAGTCCCTGACTTTTGTGAATCGTGATTGCCCAGGCAAGCCGCAAGGGAAACTGGATAAAACTACCCAGGTTTTCCTGCTCCAGTTTGCCGTCTTGTTTGTTAAGCGCATAACGATTGTTTTCCCAGCTTTCCCGGTGAACCTCCAAATCCATATCGTCGCAGGTTACCATGATTTTATCATCCTCCATACTGCTGATTACCCCAATCTTTCCATTGAAATAGCGCTTGTAAATCACATCGTTTTTAATAAACATTACCTGCGCACCCACTTTAAGTTTCAGCTTCTCATCTGCCGGAAAAAGATTTTCGGGGAAATCGCCTATCACCTCCGCTGTAAAAATTTTTTCCGGGGCGATAATCCCGTTTAACTCATAAGTATTGATTTCATCAGCTTTGCGGTTATGCGAAGTAAGGGTAACATAACCCGGTTCTGCACCTGAAGACATTGCTGGAAAATGCCGCTCATTCAGCATTTCAAAATCATCGGCGTTCATAGCATTATTGCGCACTTTATTCAGTAGCGAAACAAAAGAATCATCTTTTTGCCGGTATATTTTAGTAAGCTCTATCAGCAGCGGCATCTGTTCTTTTATAGCCAGGCTATCAAAGAAAAAAGGCGAAGAATAATATTCCTGTAAAATGCTCCACTCATGCTGTTGCGCTACCGGCGGTAACTGGTATAAATCGCCGATGAACAATAGCTGTACGCCGCCAAAAGGCATATCATGCCGACGGCGCACGCTGCGCAGGATGCAGTCAATAGCATCCATTACATCGGCCCGCACCATGCTGATTTCATCTATGACCAGCAACTCCATTTTGCACAAAAGATTCCGCTTCTCTGCGTTGCACCTGAGCTTACTCAGCAAATCTTCCCGGCTCTTATGCGTAGGTAAAAATGGGTGTAAAGGCAGGCGGAACAGGCTGTGCAGGGTTACACCACCTGCATTAATAGCAGCTACCCCGGTGGGAGCTGCCACCACAAGATTTTTTACACAATGCTCCTTAAGGTATTTTAAGAAAGTTGTTTTGCCTGTACCCGCATTGCCGGTAAGAAAGATGTGTTCACTTGTTTCTGTAACAAAGCGAAAAGCCAGGTCAAAGATTTCATTGTGCTCTATTGCAACAGCAGCCATATTGTGCGGATGATTTAAAAATAA
>DGQO01000192.1:5390-8984 GCA_002400445.1 Chitinophagaceae bacterium UBA4412 | reverse complement strand
TACCAAGCTTGAAAAATTACAGGCGAAATTAGGGGCCAGTAATCATGACAAGGTAGATTTTAAGGATTTGCTAAATAAAGGAGTCAATAATCTCTTAAAACTTGATTATGTATATGAAACAGGAGATACAGAAAAGAAACGAAAGGCAATTAGTTCGATGTACCCCGAAAAAATGACTTTTGACGGATTTTCAGTTCGAACTAATCGCATCAATGAAGTGGCAAGGCTGATATACAGTATGGACGTGGGTTCTAGCGAAAATAAAAACAGGACAAACCAGAATAATTCCAGTTTGTCCTGTCAAGTCGGGATGGCAAGATTCGAACTTGCGACCTCCTGGTCCCAAACCAGGCGCGATAACCGGGCTACGCTACATCCCGAACGGTTAAAAAAGTTAGTAAGATCTAATTTTTATTGCGGAGAGAGTGGGATTCGAACCCACGGTACAGTGTGACCCGTACGACGATTTAGCAAACCGTTCCTTTCGGCCTCTCAGGCATCTCTCCGTCTTTAGTACCTGTTAAGGGGCAGCAAAAATACAATTCAATACCATACCTCCCAAAACTAAATACAAAAACAGGTAAAATATTTTCAGCAATAGAAACTATAGAAAAAGCCGGGATAAAACCCCGGCTTTTTCAAGTTATTTGCTGCTACAGTTACATTGCTGCCAGTTGCACTTTTTGCTGAAGTTCTAATACGCTTTCTTTAAATAAACTATCGGTATCCATCAGGTCCTTCACGGTTTGGCAACTATGGATAACCGTGGTATGATCCCGGCCACCAAAATGTTCTCCAATGGTCTTTAATGAATTTTTTGTAAATGCTTTGGAGAGAAACATGGTAATCTGCCTTGCTTGTACAATTTCCCGCTTGCGGGTCTTTTGGAGCAGTTTATCATAAGGCACATCAAAGTACTCACACACCATTTTCTGAATAGCATCGATAGTGATCTCCTTGCTGGAAGATTTCACGAAATTCCTAAGTACTTTTTTAGCCAATTCAAGGTCTATTTCCCTCTTGTTTAGCGAAGATTGTGCCAACAATGATATCAATGCACCCTCTAATTCACGCACATTTGTATTGATATTATAGGCAATATACTTTACCACTTCTTTCGGCATCTCGAAACCATCAAGCCTCATTTTATTTTCTAATATCTCAATCTTGGTGTCGTAGTCAGGGCTTTGCAAGTCTGCACTCAGGCCCCATCTAAACCGGCTGAGCAAGCGCTCCTGCACTCCCTCAAGATCCTTCGGGCTTTTATCACTGGTGAGAATAAGTTGCTTGCCACTTTGGTGCAGGTGATTAAATATGGAGAAAAATGCATCCTGCGATTTTTCAGCCCGGTTAAAGAACTGGATATCGTCAATGATTAAAATATCTATCAACTGGTAAAAATGAATAAAGTCATTAATGGCATTGTTACGGCCATGATCAATAAACTGGTTGATGAATTTTTCTGAACTCACATATAATACCACCTTATTAGGGTGCAGGCGCTTTACATCATTGCCTATGGCTTGGGCAAGGTGCGTTTTACCAAGACCAACTCCTCCGTAAATAACCAATGGATTAAAAGAAGTAGCACCCGGCTTCTCTGCCACAGTTTTACCAGCTCGGCGGGCTACCCTGTTGCAATCTCCTTCTATAAATGATTCGAAAGTATAGGATTGATTAAGCTGCGAGTCGATATGCATCTTTTTCAAACCCGGTATTACAAACGGATTTTTTACAGGATTATTTATGACAAGCGGAAAATCCATTTCATTATTTGAATATGATTTGTATCCTTGCCCAGGCACATCCATCGTGAGTGGCCTGTTCTTACTATTGCCACTATCTACCATGATGCGATATTCGAGCCGGGCATCCTTACCCAATTCTCGCTTCAAGGTTTTTGCAAGCAAAGACACATAGTGCTCTTCAAGATACTCATAAAAAAACTGACTGGGAACTTGTATTGTTAAAATCTTCTCCTTAAGGGCAACAGGCTTAATGGGCTCAAACCATGTTTTGAAATGCTGCCACTCTACGATGTCCTTGATTATCTCCAAGCAGTTAACCCAAACTTTATCACAAGTCTTATCCATTTTCGTCTTAAGCAATTTATAAATTCTGATTGAACCAAACTCTTTGGGGTGCCCTGCATTCAAATATTTTATGTCAAATCTTCAGCGGGAGAGCGAATATCAAGATTATTTGTTGAAAAAAAAATTTTTTATTCATTTGTTTTTTACACATGTACCACAGTATGGCATTTGCTCTTTTAGACCCACTAAAACCCTTTACTACACTGGGTTTGGGGATGGCAAACCTCCGGTTTTACCTCCGCAGATTTCACCCATATCATCTGCAATTTCGGTCTTAGGTTATACACATTCTACTTTAAACATTATGATATCAATCATAGCCAGATTGTACTTTAGTTCTCCGGAAAATTTATAAAAAAATTTCAACCTGCAGCCATCCTCTTTTTTCCATAAAAAAGCCTACTTTCCCACCCTTAAATAATCAATATATGAGTTACGAACTTACAGGCAAACTGGTGGCAAAATATGATATTGTGCAGCGCACAGAAACCTTTAAAACCAGGGAATTTGTGATAGAAAAATCTGATGAGATCAATGGTAAGACCATTACCAACTTTGTAAAGTTTCAATGTGTGCAGGATAAAACAACGATCATAGACAGGATAAATATTGGTGACGAAGTGAAAGTATATTTCAACATCAAAGGCACAAAATGGGAGAAGAATGGCAACACTAATTATATTACAAACCTGGATGCCTGGCGCCTGGAACAAATCTTAAAACAAGGTACCCAAAGCAGCGGCGTAGACAGTGAATATATGGAACCGCTGGATACTTTTTCATCCACATCTCCCGATGCTGTGGACGATCTTCCCTTTTAAGGCGGGCAAATTTTTATGACGAACTTTAGAATAAATATCTAACATCGTTGTGTCACTCACTTGTACCGCATACCCATGTGGAGCCCGTTTAAATAGAAGGTTTCCTTACGCATAGGAAGCCCTTTTCTACGCAAAGGTACACGGCACATTTTCTACCAGTCTAAGCATATGCAGCAGGAATTTTTACTTCGTGTACTTCCTTCAGAAGCGGCAAGTCCGCAATTACTCACAACACAAATTGCAAAAGCCGCCGGAAAAAAGCCCGGCAGCATCTCCGGCTTTCATATCTTAAAAAAATCTGTTGATGCCCGTGGCCGGCAGGTGTACTTAAACATCAAACTAAAAGCTTTTATTGATGAGCCATTTGTACATCGCAGCAGGATGCCCATCCTATACAAAGATGTGCAACATGCCCGGCACCAGGTAATTATTGTAGGCGCTGGCCCTGCCGGTCTTTTTGCTGCTCTGTACCTGATAGAGCAAGGCATAAAACCCATCATCATTGAGCGGGGCAAAGATGTAAAAAGCCGTAGAAGAGATTTGGCCAGTCTAAATAAAGAAGGCATCATCAACCCGGATAGCAATTATTGCTTTGGCGAAGGCGGTGCAGGCACCTATAGCGATGGAAAGTTATATACCCGCAGCAATAAGCGAGGCGATATTAACCGCATCCTGGATCG
>DGQO01000192.1:0-5207 GCA_002400445.1 Chitinophagaceae bacterium UBA4412 | reverse complement strand
ATAGATCAGTTACAATACCACTGCGATACCCGTAACGAATTTTTACCGCCGGCTTCTTACAGCCTCGTGCAGCAGGTGCAGGAGAGAGGCGTTTTTTCATTCTGTATGTGTCCGGGAGGCATTATTGCTCCTGCCAGTACATCTCCAGGAGAATTAGTGGTAAATGGGTGGAGCCCTTCCAAACGAAATAATCCTTTTGCAAATAGTGGAATGGTAGTGCAGGTAGATATTGCAGACGCTGCAAAATACCTGGGCACGGAGAACGTAAAAGACCCCCTGCTCATGATGCACTTTCAGCAGGCTATAGAGCAGCAAGCCTATGCGGCAGGTGGTGGAAAATTTGTAGCACCTGCACAGCGCATGGTAGACTTTAGCACAAAAAAGCTCTCTACCACACTGCCCAAAAATTCTTACCTGCCGGGCCTTAAATCCGCAGCATTAGAAACCGTATTGCCGGCCTTTATTCATGATGCACTGGCGGGTGGCTTCAAGGTTTTTGGCAAAAGAATGAAAGGATATTTTACAAATGAAGCAAACGTAGTAGCCACAGAAAGTCGAACTTCAAGCCCGGTGCGTATACCACGCCATGCGGATACACTTGCCCACCCGCAGGTAAACAATCTGTTTCCCTGCGCAGAAGGGGCCGGCTATGCAGGTGGTATTGTGAGCGCTGCTATGGATGGAGAAGCGGTGTCGCATGCCATTTGCCTAAAGTTTTAATCGGGTGATATAAAATGGATATACCGCTCATCCATAAAAAGAGCATACTGCAAAAACCTTTTTACTTTTAACGCTTAAAAAATATCTCGTCACGATGCAATTATTGGAATTACAACATCTGAAAAAATATTTCGCTTCGCAAAAAGCGGTGGATGATATTAGCCTCAGCATTGGCAAAGGCAGCATCTTTGGGATGCTCGGACCAAATGGGGCTGGTAAAACCACCCTGCTTCGAATGATCACCGGCATTTTTTATCCAGACAGCGGGCAGGTCATTTTTGATGGCAAACCCTTTGATCCCACCGAGGACTTTATGAGCATCGGTTATATGCCCGAAGAAAGAGGGTTGTATAAAAAAATGAAAATTGGTGAACAGGCGGTGTACCTGGCTAAGCTCAAAGGCCTTTCCAGCGCTGAAGCAACCAGGAGAGTGAAAGAATGGTTTGTAAAATTTGAGATGCAAAGCTGGTGGAATAAAAAAGTGGAAGACCTGAGTAAAGGCATGCAGCAAAAATTACAATTTGTAACCACGGTATTGCATGAGCCAAAGCTCATCATCCTGGACGAACCTTTTAGTGGCCTTGATCCCGTAAATGCAAACCTGATTAAAGATGAAATTTTTGACCTGGCCAAAAAAGGAAGTACGATTATTTTTAGTACACACCGCATGGAGCAGGTAGAAGAAATATGCGATCATATTGTACTTATCAACAAAGGACAAAAAATATTGGATGGCTCGGTGCAGCAGGTAAAGCAGGACTTTAAAGAGAATATATATCAACTGGGTGCGCAGGTATTACCCGAACACCTGATGACACATATTTTTGAAGTAGTAAAACACGACAGAAATCAATTAAAGATTCGCCTGCAGGAAGATACAACACCAAACCAGGTGCTCAGTTATTTCATTAACCAGGGTGTGGCCATTCATTCTTTTAATGAACTCCTGCCTTCTTTAAATGAAATATTTATTCGCCTTGTAGAAGGCACCGCAAATGCCAGGCAATTTCAAAACCAATAATCAGCGTACATTATTATGAATAAAACATCTCTCATCATAGGCCGGGAATATTTTTCCCGTGTTAAGAAAAAATCTTTTCTCTTAACCACGATACTGGTACCGGTAATTTTCATCGCTTTTTATGCGATCATTATCGCTATCTCCATTAAAGGAGACTCTAAAGCTACCAAACTCGCCATCATTGACCAGGCGGGTATTTTCAGCGATTCTTCTGTAGCCAAGCCAAAGCGGCTAAGCATTGACTTCATTAAAAATGAAACGGAAGAAAGCTTTATAAAAAAATATACCAAGGCCGGTTATGAGGCTTTTTTATATGTGCCGGCCCTTTCGGACAGCCTGCCGCGGAATTTTACTGTGCATAGCCAATCATCACTCAGCCTGAGCCACAGCAGTGCCCTGGAAGATTATGTAAACGATGCTATTGCGGTAAGAAATATGCGTGCGCAAGGTATTGATCCAAAAGTTTATAAAGGTATCAGTTCCAATGTGGGCATCGATAACATCATTGATACAGATACGGGTAGCAAAAAAGGAAATGCTGGTATTGCATATATCGTTTCACTGGCATGTGGTTTTTTAATCTACCTCATGATGATCATTTACGGTACGCAAGTGATGCGTGGCGTAATGGAAGAAAAAACAAACCGCATTGCAGAAGTGATTGTGAGTAGTGTAAAACCCTTCCAGCTCATGCTGGGCAAAATCATTGGTATTGGGGCAGTTGGGCTCACGCAGTTTGCCATTTGGATTGTAATCATGCTGGTATTGCAAGGGGCTATTCCACTTATTTTTCCNNGGGGAAATGCTTGCTACCCTAACGCAAGGATTGTCTTCCTTACCATTGCTAAAAATTGCCGGACTTTTCCTGTTTTATTTCCTGGGTGGCTATCTCACTTATGCTTCTCTGTTTGCTGCCGTGGGCAGCGTCATCAGCGAAGATCAGCAGGAGGCACAACAATTTGTATTTCCTATTCTCATGCCCATCATTGTAGGATTTGTAATCATGATGAATTCTATAAACGATCCAAATAGCAGTATGGCTGTATTCGGAAGTTTGTTTCCGCTCACTTCTCCTATTGTAATGATGGGTAGAATTACCTACGACATTCCTGCCTGGCAAATCATGGTATCTATGCTTTTGCTCATTGCCTGTTTCCTGTTTCTCACCTGGATTACCGCAAAGATTTATCGCACAGGTATATTGATGTATGGCAAGAAGCCAAGCTGGAAAGAGATGATGAAATGGGCTTTTAGGAAAGCTTAAAAATTAACTGTAAATGGGGATATACAAACAAATTATGGTCGGCTCATATAATTTTCCGAATGTGTTCCTTCAACGAAATTAATCACATGTGTCCTAGTCGGATTTATACAAACTACAATTTTTGAAGATTGAAGTTTGTACAAATGAATGTACTATAAAAGCATGACCAACGCTGTTTCATAAATCTTGCACAAAGGCAAGAAAAAAATCACTATTGCTACTTCAAAATAATTTTTTGCACAGTGAAAAGCCGGCAGGGGGAGTAAGTCTTATTTAACTGGCTGTAGTTGTAGTATTGCCCGCACTAGCCTCACCACCAAATACAATTTTTGTGGTTTCATATTTAGCGTATTGCGTCAGCAATGGGATGAGAATGATCAGACTGCAAATAATAAATCCGGAAATCAGTCCGATTAATGCATAAGAAATAGCCGAAGGTGCAGATTCATCAAAAGGTGGTTCCGGCTTGTCTAGTGTAGCAATAATGGGCGTGGCTTTCTGTAACCGCCAGAGCGCTTCTTCCCTGTTGTTTAGAGCAGCATCCCGCTGTCTTGCCACACGTTCTTTAGCATTTACCAGGTTTTCTTTTGGAATGCTGTATTCCATTCGGGAGCCGGGGGTAAACATCGTACCACGGTTCATGGCAATAGCCCGCCTGTCATACCCATTGAGCACTTGTTGTAAAGAATCTATTTTCTTAACCGTAAAGTCAAAATCCTTTTGTGCCTTTCTAATTTTGAGATCGATATAAAACTGCGAAAGTTTATTGATCAATTCATAAGATATTGGGGAGAGAATTTTGCTGTTCGTATTCGTAAACGAAACTTCCAGGATACCACTTTTTAAAAACTTTGCATTATAGCTCTGCTTGAGTAAGGCACTTCCAATTATCCTTAACGCAGAAGTATCGGTTGTTGGTTCAATTTTGTTGCTGAAAGGCGACCGGCTTTCATTGTAGCTTTCTATCAGCAACTCCGCCACCCGCTTGTTTTTAAACGCCGGCAAACGTTGCATAGCCACATACTCTGTTGTATTTCGGCTAAGGGCCAGTTCCACGATATTAATGGAGGCATCCTGGCTAAAACTTTTGGGTGCATCATTACCACCCAGCAAGGTTGTAATTGCGCTCGACGTCGGATTCTCATTCGCACCAGTAAGTGGATATACTGTAGCAATGGCTGTATATTTTACGGGTTTCGATTTGGCCAATAAATACATGCCTGCTGCAGCAATAAAGCTTACCAGCAGCAGCAGCCATTTATAGCGAATGAGCTTTAATATTATTTTCTGAGTGAGGTCCTGGCTGGTCAATCTGGAAAAAATTTATTTAATGTATTTTAAAATAACTGCCGTAAGAATGATGGGGATCGTACTTAGGAATACAGTCTTGGTTACATCTGCAATATTCTGGCGCTCTGGCTTTACCGGCACTGTAACAACAGATCCAGGCTGCACCTTAGGATAAAAACGCAGGAACAGGAACGACTTGGTACGCTTGCTGCGCCCATTGGCATAAGTTACAAATACCCTGCGGCGCCATGGGTTTACACTAAAGCCACCAGCTTTATCTACGTAATACATCAGCTTGCTGTGCTCACTGTCATAGCCCACTTTAAGCGGAGATTGTACGCTGCCTTTTACACTTACAAACGGATCAATCTCCGGCACCAAAATTACATCGCCATCCTGCAAAACTATATTGTCTTTGCTGCCCGGCTTGTGAATGGCTGTGTATAAATCTATGCTCACCGGTTCGTCCTTAAAACCAATACCAGTTGCTGTAATAGATTTTACAGGCATCCCAAAGCTGTCCAATTTTTGCACAATTGGCGTGCGCAACCTATCGACATTTTTTTTGGTTCTGAATAAAAGCGCTCCGGCAAGGTTAGCATTTTCTGTAATACCTCCTGCCCTCGAAATATAAGAAGAAAGGCGTTCGTTTTTCCCTAAGCGGGGATACAGGCCCGGATATTGAATTAGACCTTTCAGTTCAATATTTTCCTGCAAAGCAAAGCTGGGGTTGCGGCGTACAAAAACCTGGTCGTAAGGTTTGAGCAATACATGTGAGGCTACACTATCCAACGCAAGATTTGGATAGATAGCGTAAGATTTTACCACCGTGCGTGTGGGCATTAGTCCACGCCGGGCAGAATCAATATCTACAATACTGGAAATTTCGAGCCTTCCAAATTCAGCGGATGG
>DGQO01000121.1:3372-6363 GCA_002400445.1 Chitinophagaceae bacterium UBA4412 | reverse complement strand
CCATGCGTGGCTTCAAATACCGCATAGCCGGTTTTGAAATTAATATTTGCCCCCGGGGCGATGCCGATGCCGCCCACTTCTGCTGCAAGCGCATCAGAAATATAATCACCGTTCAGGTTAAGTGTGGCCACCACCGAATAATCTTTTGGTGCAATAAGAATCTGTTGCAAAAAGTTATCTGCTATAATATCTTTTACCAACAATTTTCCCTGGTGCAAAGCTTTGCGCTGCACTTCATTGGCATGCGCTTCACCATGTTCTTTTTTTAAAGCGTCCCACTCATCCCAGGTAAAAGTATGCGCTCCAAATTCCTGCCTTGCCACTTCATAACCCCATTGCTTAAAGCCGCCCTCCGTGTATTTCATGATATTGCCTTTGTGCACGAGAGATACGCTCGGCAGGTCATGTGCAAGGGCATGCTCAATAGCCGCCCGCACCAGCCGCTTCGATCCTTCTTCACTCACCGGCTTTACACCATAACTGCTCTGGCCAGGAAAACGCACATTCTTTACACCCATTTCTTCTATCAAAAACTTTTCAAATTTCTGGGCTTCCGGTGTGCCGGCTTTCCATTCAATACCGGCATAAATGTCTTCTGTGTTTTCTCTGAAGATGACCATATCTACCTGCTCGGGGTGCAGCACCGGCGATGGCACACCTTTAAACCATTTTACCGGACGCACGCAGGCGTACAGGTCAAGATCCTGCCGCATGGCCACATTCAAAGAGCGGATGCCGCCTCCAATGGGCGTAGTAAGCGGTCCTTTTATGGATACGATATAATCTTTTGCTTCCTGCAAAGTAGCTGCGGGAAGCCACTCACCCGTTTGCTTAAACGCTTTTTCGCCGGCCAGCATTTCCTTCCAGGCTATCTTCCGCTCACCGTTATAACTTTTGGCTACAGCCGCATCAAAAACCTGCTGCGCCACTGCCCATATTTCGGGGCCAATACCATCACCTTCTATAAATGGAATAATGGGTTGTTGCGGTACCTGGAGTTTTCCATCAGTACCCATAGTAATTTTTTCTGCCATAATAATTTATTTATATACCCGGCTTTCCGGCATTAATCAACTTCAAAGGCAGCCTGTCCCGATCTTTATCGGGATCGCACACTTGTACCGCAGTTCAATAGGCAACTTTCCTCGTTGCAAAAGTAAGTTCTTGTTTCCAGCCCGGTATTAAAACTCGATGCCTGCATTCAGCCATTCTCCATCAAAGCGGGCATTGTATTTTTTATAAAAATGAATAGCGGGTTCATTCCAGTCTAATACCTGCCACATCATACCTGTAAATTGCTTGGCCTTTCCTTCTTTAATTAAAGCTTCCATCAGCATTCCGCCTATACCTTTGCCCCGCATACTTTCTGTTACTAGGATATCTTCCAGGTACATTCGCTGCCCCTTCCAGGTGCTGTAGCGGATATAATACAAAGCCATTGCAATCACTTTGCCATCTGCTTCGGCTACAAAAGCCCACCACACCGGGTTGGCACCAAAGCCACTTTGTACAAAATGATCAAAATTTACAGTGACCTGTTCCGGCGCCTTTTCATACAAGGCTAATTCTTTAACGAGTTCCATCATGGCATCACAATCGGTTTCCCTTGCCTCTCTTATTTGTATCTCCATTTTTGTATTTTAAAAAAAGTTGAAAGTATTTTCTTCTATTTTCAGCACCCGGAAAGAGCTCGCTTTTCCCCTTGCAGTTATTCCCCGCCGGGATGGTACACCAGGCAGGTTTGCAATTTAGGAATGAGTTGTTGGAAAAAGACAGCCTTTCGGGAAAACTCCTCACAATGCTTACGAAATGGTATGGAAAAGCTTTTGAGGAGCGCAGCAGGCGCTGAAACCTTCTCTAAAAATGCTGCAGATTTGAGTAAGCCTTCCTCCCTGGCCAGGAGATTGCATAAAAATGCCAGCCNNTTCAATTAGTTGTGATCAATCATCGTAAGTTTTACGCCGTAAGAACCCTCTTCAAAATAGCCGCCATTGCCCGGTGTGGGCGGTTGGTGCACGGTGTGAAAAAATTCACGATATACCAGCCCAATACCTTTTGCATACTTTTCTGTGCTGTAGTTAATCTGGTAGTAGGCAGCCGGGTTTCCGGGAGAGCCTGCCACTTCATCAATCTGGTCAACTTTAATGGTATTCTCTAAATTAATATTGCCCAGCTTGATAGGAGCATTTACACTATCATAAGTATAATCCCAATCGTCCATGTACTGGAAATCTGAATTAAGAGAATAGGTATCTATGTGCGTATTTCCTTTCCAGCTATACGAGTCACGAAAAGGCGTGCGCAGTTTAATGTAACGCATATTATTCTCTACGAGCTCTAAACCATTGCCGGTGTTAGTGGCCAGGAAAGTGGCGTCTCCCACCCAGGGATGCGCTGCATCATACCGTATATAACGGATGATGCGGTAGGATGGCCGGCCAAGGTTATCTGTAATTTGTGCATCTACCAAATGCTTTACCTGGTAGCTACGTACTTCCAGGCTGGTACCAAAATTTCGGTACACCGTAGAATCCAGGTTATAGATAATGTACTTGCCTACAACCAGTGGGCTGTAATCGCTGATGGTTGCCGTATCTAAAGTTTCCGTTTTGTCTTCACAGGAATTAAAGGCAAGTAGCACCATTGCTAAAGGAAGCAGCCGAAAGAATTTTTTCATGGAGTTAAGTTACATTTTTATCAAAAACCGGAAGCACCTTAGTAGCGTTGGATAATTCCACCGCCAATAACATCGTCACCCTCATAAAACACAGCACTCTGCCCCGGCGCCACAGATTTCACGTCTTCGTAAAAACGTACTGTAAGGCCTTTTTCGTATGTGAAGAGCTGCGCCGCTGCACCAATATCTTTATACCGGATTTTTACATCCGCATCCATTCCTTCTGTAATATGATCATATTTCATCCAGTTAATGCCTGTAACATTCATTTCTGAACGGTTCAATTCTGTTTCATCGCCCAGCACCACGGTATT
>DGQO01000121.1:0-3360 GCA_002400445.1 Chitinophagaceae bacterium UBA4412 | reverse complement strand
TCCGCCGGCTACTTTTTCTTCCAGGCCATCTACCCTGCGTTTTAAGAAACCGCGGTAATCATTATCCGGCACAAAACAAATCTCATAACTCTCATTCTTTTTGGCCAGTTCCGGGTAGCCAAAGTCGTGTGCCATTTGCCGGATGGCTGGCTTGCGATAAGTTCCCAGCGGGAGCAGTGTGCGGCAGAGTAAATCCTGCTGCAGCCCCCATAGCGCATAGCTTTGATCTTTATTATCGTCTAAACCCTTGCTGATGAAATAGCGGCCATTACTATGCTGATGTACCTGCGCATAATGACCTGTGGCTATAAAATCGCAACCCAGTGCATCGGCTCTTTTGAGGAGCGCCCGCCATTTGATATGCGTATTGCACATCACGCAGGGATTGGGCGTGCGCCCGGCAATATATTCTTCTACAAAATTTTCAATAACAAAATCGCCAAACTCCTCCCGGATATCTAAAATAAAATGCGGGAAGCCATGCTGCACAGCGGCCATGCGGGCGTCATTAAAACTATCCAGGTTGCAGCAGCCGGTTTCTTTTTTGCCGGTGGTGCCCACGGCCGTGGCATAATCCCAGGTTTTCATAGTAATACCCACCACCTCGTATCCTTCATGATGGAGCATAAGCGCAGCTACGGTACTATCAATACCACCGCTCATTGCCATCAAAACTTTACCTTTTTTACTCATATTAAATTGCTCCGCCGCAAAGATACAATATGCCTTGGGATGCAAGGGTGGAGCAGCCGGGCAAAGGTTTCCGGTTTCCGGAGTTTTTTCTTTCAATCAAATGCTGATCTAAAACCTGGATGACGAACGACGGAAAACATATTTTTAGACGCAAGTAAAAAGTAACACAAATGAATATCGCCTGAACCAGTAAAAACCGAGTTTTCATTTTTCCTAACTTGCGGCCATGCAGCAATATCTTTCTCTTTTAGACCATATCATTACAACCGGTGCAGATAAAGACGATCGCACAGGTACAGGCACACGGAGCATTTTTGGATACCAAATGCGCTTTAAACTGGCGGATGGCTTCCCAATGGTGACCACCAAAAAGACACATCTTAAAAGCATTATCTACGAATTGCTTTGGTTTTTGCGGGGCGATACCAATATTGCCTGGCTAAAAGACCATGGCGTAAGCATTTGGAATGAGTGGGCAGATGCCAATGGCAACCTGGGTCCCGTATATGGCAAGCAGTGGCGGAGCTGGGAAGGTGCGGGAGGAGAAGAAATTGACCAGTTGGAAGACCTTATCCAGCAGCTTAAAACAAATCCTGATAGCCGCCGGCTCATCATCAGCGCCTGGAACGTGGCCGACCTACCCCGAATGAAATTAATGCCCTGCCATTGCCTTTTTCAATTTTATACTTCTGCACCAGGCGAAAATGGAAAACGCAAACTGAGTTGCCAGCTTTACCAGCGCAGTGCTGATGTATTCCTGGGCGTACCTTTTAATATTGCATCTTATGCCCTGCTTACCATGATGATTGCACAAGTGGTAGATATGGAGCCCGGCGATTTTGTGCACAGTTTTGGCGATGTGCATTTATATAAAAACCATTTTGAGCAAGCTGCATTACAGCTCAGCCGAAGTCCCTTTCCACTACCGCAAATGAAAATTAATGCAGCGGTAAAAGATATTTTCAGCTTTAATTTCAGCGATTTTGAGTTGGTCAATTATCAAAGTCATCCGGGGATAAAGGCGCCGGTGGCGGTTTAGGGGGTTAGTTGGCTGGTTGATTAGTTGAGTAGGAATTGGGAATTAGGGATTAGGGGGTAGAGTATTAGTTGATTAGTTGATTAGTTGAATAGTTGAGTGGGTTCGTAGGGATTTGGAATTAGGAATTGGGAATTAGAGATTAGGGGAGTTTTAGTTGATTTGTTGATTAGTTGATTAGTTGGTTTGTCCCTACGGGTTTGCCGCTAAGCTTTGTGCAGGGGAGAACCCGTTAGGTCTGGAATAGGATTGATTTACGATGTACGGTCTAATGGAAAGTTGTTGAAGTTGCGTTAGGGATTGTANNCCCGGCCCGCAGGGAACGCCATAATATTTATAAAAATCTTTGAGGAATACGCCGCACATCAGGGCAGATGCGCTTGCCGGGAGGCTTTTCTTCTTTTTCTTCATATACGTTTTTCCGTTTTTTTTCGTTCTTCATGCATCCTACTACGATGCTTATGAAGAAATGCTACTCCATTTTTTTGATGCTTTGCTATGCAAAAATTGCCATGGCTCAACCTTCGGTAGATACGGCAGGCAAACTTATTGAACAAAAGGAGCATGTAATTACCGCATCTACGATTGTAAAGGTGGAAAACCTGGGAGAGCGCATCAATACAGCCTATCCGGAGATGCGGCCCACCATTTCAGCAGATGGAAATCTTCTCTTTTTTATCAGGCAAGGCCACCCCGCTAATGTGCAAATTCAAACCGTGCCCAATGCACAGGATATCTGGTATAGCACAAGAGATACTTCTGGCAACTGGAGCAATGCCAAACATTTAAATAGCACCGTGAATGCATCCCACTATAATGCGGTGTATTGGATTTCGCCAGACATGAATACCATGCTCATTAAAGGTGCTTTTACAGAAGGGCAATACCTGGGTGTGGGTGTAAGCCTCATGCGCCGGGTAGAAGACAATAGCTGGACGCCGCCGCAGATGCTGCGCATCAGGAACTTTACAAAATTTGCCAGCACGCCACAACTGGGCGCCTGCATGGGCCAGGACGGTAAGACGATGCTCTTTTATATGACCGATAAAAAAGGCAGTTTTAATAATGATCTCTATGTTTCTTTTTTAGAAGGCGGAGATATTTGGACTGCTCCTAAAAGCCTGGGTAAAAAAATAAATCTGCCGGATTATAACGAGATGAGTCCGTTCATTGCGGCAGATGGTACAACCTTATATTTTAGCAGCGATAGAGAAGGTGGAAAAGGGGAGCAGGATATCTGGATGGCTAAGCGCCTGGATGATAGCTGGCAAAAATGGAGCGAGCCCGTGAATCTGGGTGAGCCGGTAAATACGCCGGGCAGCGAAGCGTTTTTTACACTGGATGCTGGTGGGGAATATGCCTATCTCACCAGCAGTGATGGGGCTTACGGGGCTAGTGATATTGTAAGGGTAAAACTGCTGGAGCGGGAAAAACCAGACCCGGTTGTACTGGTGAGCGGCAATGTGTATAATGCTAAAACAAAAGCGCCGCTGAGTGCAAAACTGGTATATGAAATTCTGTCGGAAGGCACAGAAGCGGGCACTGGCCAGAGTAACGGAAGCGATGGTGCTTTTAAAATGGTTTTGCCTTATGATAAAAATTACAGCATTCGTGCATCAGCAGATAAATTC
>DGQO01000077.1 GCA_002400445.1 Chitinophagaceae bacterium UBA4412 | reverse complement strand
ATACTCGCAATACTTTACCGTAAAAATCCTTGGAGGGAAAGAACTACTCAAAGCGGATAAGTCTAAATAGGTAGTGTCCTAAAATCTGTGTCTGATTAATTTTGTCTTCTTTCTTTTTCCTGGGTTTTGCAAAAACAAATCGGTTTTGACAAGTTAGCAGATGTAGATATTGAACTGTAATTCTAAATTTATTCCGTGTCTGATTTTACAAACTCTTTTTTAAAGACATAATGATAAACCTTCGGTCCGTTAACTTCGGATACTGGGAAGGCATTAACCAACTTCCAACCATTTTTTCCTAAATAGTTAACAGCGTCAATTACCGAATTAAACTTTTTTAGTTTTCCATCCTCTTCTTTTAATCTATGGTCTTTCCAAATGCTTCTTTCTTCGCCATAGTCTATGTCGATAGTAACTTTATTACTCAATAATCTACCTGTTGCAACAACTTCACAATATTGTTCAACCATTGTCGTGTCTTGAGAAAAAGCAGATGTGAAAATTGTCAATGATAATATTAGGAAAATCATTTTCATTGTTTAATCTTTTAGTTGTTAAAATGATTTATTCTTTGTCCGTCAGGCGGTTCTAGTTTCTATTGNNTGCTTTTATGCGTTTTTACATCTTTGAGTGCTAAGATATTGGCGATCAGCAGCGTGCTAAAAATTAAATTTCTAATGAGATCATTTTCCTTAAAGTATGCTCAACATAAAACAAAATACCCGCAGTGGTAGCTGGTAACTGCAGATGGGTTCGGCAATTCCTTTCCTATTTTATTTTACAACTTTCTATTTGTTAATAAACATCCTCCTGTATTTTAGGTTAGTTCCAAAAAATGAAATAGAATATGCACCTGCGGGCAGATCTGCTGTGTTGATGGAAGTAAAAGTTTTTCCAATTTTAGTTGGAATCTTTTGAAGACTGTTCCTTTTGCATCCGTAATAATTACTTCTGTAGCGGTTATATACCCATGCAGGCTTATCATTAATTTTTCACGCACAGGATTTGGATAAATACGAATAGAAAATCTTAAATCGTTACGATCAGTAATCGTTTCATGAGCTTGATTCTGGTATTAAATTGATGAACTGTGCAAGGCGCATTTTTATTTAAGTTCCTCGCATTCCTATGCTGAACAGGTTGATTTTTTGATGTTCCGGTGTTGTGAGTACGATATTGTTATTGCCCGTTTCAGAAAAGTTATTCAAACCTTTCCTTTTTAAGTTCTCTATTTTATCTTTCATGTCGGATGCAAAGAATGTAATTGTAGGTACAGAAAAATGATTTGTCTGATGCAGGCCAACTATTCCCAGGCCATCTGTTAAAATTGCCCAGGGATATGGTGATGATTTCTTTGATAAAGATTTGTAACCAAGCTTCTCCCAAAACGCAATTGACTTCTCCAGATTGATAACAGGGAAGGCAAACTCGCCAAACATTCCGCAAGTCTTATTCGTATATTTTTCGGGATTTGAAAAGTCCTGTGGTTGCATGGTTAACATGGTTGCTCCTGTGGGTTGTACAAATCCCTCAACATAAGTGACCAAAGTAATGTTGTGTCCTTCATCTGTTGAAAGGAGAAAACGCTGGATCATTTTATCTGGTGTAGGCATTGACCTGGGTGAAGTACCTGACAGTTTTAATTGAGCAATAACTTTGTCCATCTCATTCACATAGTATGTAAAGGCGATGTATGGATTTTTATCTTGCCGTAACATGATAAGCAATGCACCGTCTGAAATTTGAATCCAGGGAAAGGGAAAATCGGCCCGAAATAATTCCGTAAACCCAAGCTGCTGGTAAAATGCTAAAGACGTTTCAAGGTCAGTTGATGCAATGGTTACTGTATTAACTTCCCCAAGTTTTGCTTTTGGAAAATTGAACATCTTGTGCTTATTTTTTGAGTTAGTTCTTCTGCTTTACTGCCCTGTATGCCAGAATACCCGTTTAAGCTTGTTGATTTTTATTGGTAATTCTTTAATAGTTCCCGGTAGGTCCATTCGTTGCCTTTCTCAAAAAAGTCGTAGGCTTTGTCCCAGTCGGGACCTGTTCCCCAGCCAATCATGGATGAAACTATTTTTGTGTGCTTTTTGTCAACTTTTATAAATTGAATAAGTTCTTGCAAGTTCGCATCCGTTTCTCTTACGTTTTTTGGAAAGTGATCGTTNNTTTAATTGAACTGCTGTCTGACAAACTTTTTGATTTGTCATAGTTGGTGAGAATAAAACCACCTGATCTTAATTCTATATGCGCCAATGGAGCAATCCATTTTTGTAATTTCTCGTCCGTGGTAAAAAGTTTCCAGGCCTGGGTCAAGTCTACAGGCAGCGTCCATTCCAGGCGTAAAACCTTCTCGCCTGATTGATTTTTGTAGGAAGTATTTTTTAATGCCTGACTGTGTACCGTCAATGACATCAAAAGTAAAACTGCAATTGGAAACGTTTTTTTTACATCCATAAAATCAAAAATTTAATTAGAATTTAATTAGCAATGGTCTGTTATTTTTTATTTGAAAGCGATCAGGTTTTGCCAGGGCAGGGAAGAAGATAGTGGTACAGCCCGGCCAGCCAGTCTTGCAATTATACATAAATATTGATGATTTATAATGCGAAGCGTTGCTAATTCTGCCGGAATAACTGCCCAATGTTGCTAAATATTGAGGAACTGAGGCTCAGGCTTTTCCGGTTTTTGCCCATCCTTTTGTACGTGGCCTGCTGCACTTAAATGTAGGGATTCCATGCTCATCATAAATGAACTTCCTTCATTGCTCTCCTACCAGGCAAGCGCTGCGTTTTACTTTTAAAAGGTTTGGCATTTTTGAGTTCCCGGGCTTTAAGCTTCTTCATTCAGCACCGTAAATTTTGCCGGGGTAAATAAAATAAAGCCTAAGGTGATAATGGCCACAATGAGCAGGCCGAGGTAAACATAGTGGGTGGCAGCATGAAATGTTTGACGTAAAAACAATTGTAACTGCGGAGAAGCCTCTCCGGATTGAAGGGTACCAATTACAGCGTTTGCCCTCGGCAGATTTGGTTGCATTGCCGGGGGTGCAATACGCAGAGAGGAGACCAGGTTTGCATTAAAAATAGCCGCAAAAATAGCAGCGCCCAGTGTTTGGCCAAAGTACCTTGAAAACATATTGGCACCCGTAACCACGCCACGCTTATTCCAGCCCACCACAGATTGCACACCCACGAGTATTGGTGTAGAAATGAGGCCAAAGCCAGCACCCATTAAAAGTTGCGTTGCAACAAGTGCCCATACCGGCCCGGGAAATCGTAAAAACAGGAAGGCACTTGCACCAAGGATGGCGATGCAAATACCGGTGAGGGCCGTATTTCTAAAACCGATTTTCAAATAAAGTTTACCCGATAATGCGGAGGATAAGGGCCAGGTAATACTCATGCTGGCCAGGATGAAACCTGCAGCAATGGGCCCAACGCCGGTAACCGATTGAGCATAAACCGGCAGGTACATACTCGGAGCCATCATGGTGGCGCCCATGGCAATCATGCTGAGATTAGCGCCAATTAAAACCCGGCTTTTCCAAATCCAGCCCGGCATAATGGGTTCAGGATTTTTACTTTCCAGGCGGATAGTTATTAAAGTGGACAGCAGCAAGAGTAGCAGTACGAATAAGCTCTGTATAGAAAGCCATGGCCAGGCCTGCCCGCCTTGTAATAAACCAAACATGAGCAAACCAATACTCAGGAGAAGGAAAGCTGCGCCTGAATATTTTATTTGATGCGGCACATGTGGTTTTACTTCATGCACAAAAAGATAGATCAATGTGATTGCAAAAGCGCCAACGGGCAGGTTGATTAAAAAGATCCAGCGCCAGGAAGCATACTCTGCAAGGGCGCCACCAAGCGCCGGCCCGGCAATAGCAGAAATGCCCCATACGCTTGACAACCATCCCTGTATTTTAGCCCGTTCCTTTACCGAATACATATCGCCGGCAAGCGTGTTTACGGTGGCCATAATGCCACCCGCACCCAGGGCCTGCAAGCCACGAAACGCAATAAGAGAATACATATTCCATGATAAAGCACAAGTGGCGGAGCCAATTAAAAAAACGATGGTACCCGCCATCAACACAGGTTTGCGGCCATACATATCTGCCAACTTACCATACAGCGGAATCGTAACTGTTTGAATAAGCAGGTAAACAGAGAATACCCAACTGAACAAAGAAAAACCACCGAGATCGCCCACAATTTGCGGAATAGCTGTAGACACAATAGTGTTGTCCATTGCGGCAAGCATCATCGTCATCATGAGCGCAAGCAGTATCCAGCCGCGGCGCATGGGCCTGGCCGCTGCTTCAAAAACTTCAGTTGTTGTATCGGTTAATTCATTTTCGTCTTTCCGCATATTCATTCAGTCTGTTCCAGTGTTTTGCTTATCCGGGAAATAGGGAGCAGTACAATTCTTATTCCCTTTTAAACCTTGCCGGGTGGGCGCAAAATTAACCGATGCCAAATGAACGTGGGTGAAAATATTGAAGGAACGATTATTAGCCAGTGGAATGACAACAGTAAGAAGGATGCCATTGCTTGCTACTGGCACTCCATTTTTTCTGAAGGCCATCAAAAGAATCATGAGGACTTTTTGCTTAGATACTTTGTCCAAAGGTAAGTAGGTTATGATCAGGGTCGAGCATGGCAAATTCTTTTTGCCCCCATGGTTTTATTTGTAAACTTCCTGCAGGATGTATGCTTTGCTTTGCATCCAGCATCCCCTGGTAAAGTGTTTCAATGTCATTGGTACGGATATAGACCTGCCCATAATTTTCTTTCGGATCCAGGGCTGCAAATGCAAAGAAATGAATCTGGATATCGTCTTTTGCCACCATCAGGTAACCTTCAAAATCTGAAATGCCAATATCAGTGAAGCCCAGGTTGTTCACGTAAAAATCTTTTGTAACTGCTTTGTTCCGCATGGGAAGTTTAGGATGAATAGCTGTGAGCATTGTATATCGTTTTGCAGGATGAGCCTGGTAAATGCGTGATTTGAAGCTGAAATGAATTTACTTTTTTATGGCTTTCGTTTTGATTGTTCTTATTAAATCTTATGCTACTCCAGGGGCTGCAGCAGTGATACGCTTATTGAAAATTTTTTTGCCAAAGCAAATGCTTACTTAGTAAAGTTCATTTTTCATCGGTACCAGGTCTACCAATTTTGGAAGCGGCCTGATGATGATTTTCCTTTTTTTTCTGCTGATGATTTTATCGGTGTCGTAGCGTTCAGATTGCTCCACCCTGATGCCGGTTACAAGATTAAA
>DGQO01000279.1 GCA_002400445.1 Chitinophagaceae bacterium UBA4412 | reverse complement strand
AGTTCATTCTAAGGTGGCGGGATGAACTTTAAAAGTACGCCTGCCTTATATCCTTGACTGGTAAGTAAACAATTCGTAGTACCGCCCTTTTTTATCAATCAGCTCCTGATGGTTGCCACGTTCGGCAATATTGCCCCCTTCTATTACCAATATCTGGTGCGCCTTACGAATGGTGCTTAAGCGGTGCGCAATTACAAAAGTTGTTCTGCCTTTCATCAACTCATTAAGACTTTCCTGGATGAGCGATTCACTTTCGGTATCCAGGCTGGAGGTAGCCTCATCCAGTATGATGATTTTAGGATCGGCCAGTATAGCCCGGGCAATCGTAATGCGCTGCCGCTGCCCACCCGATAACTTGATACCCCGCTCACCGATTACAGTATCCAGTCCTTTTTCAAAGCGATCTGTAAATTCATTTACATAAGCAGACCTTACTGCATAAGCCAGGCTTTCGAGCGAAGCACCGGGGCGGGCAAACAGAATATTTTCCCGGATGGTTCCTTCAAATAAAAAATCATCCTGCAGTACCACACCGAGGTGCTGCCGGTACTCACTTAAAACTACTTTACTCAGGTCGATGCCATCAATCGTGATGGTTCCGCTATCAGGCGTTATAAATGTGGCGGCCAGGCTGGCAATGGTTGTTTTGCCTGAGCCAGAACTGCCAACTAATGCTGTAACGCTACCTGCGGGCGCAGCAAAACTGATGTCTTTCACAACTTCTTTGCCTGCTTCATAGGAGAAAGAAACATGGTTAAAATGAATATCGCCCTTTACAACAGGCAGTTTAATAGAACGAACTTGCACATCGTTTTCCGGCTCCATATTCATGATCTCCTGTGTTCTGTCCAGCCCGGCAAAAGCCTCAGTAAGTTGGCTTCCGATATTGCTCATTTGCACAATGGGAGCAATCATAAAACCGAGGTATAAAGTGAAAGAAAGAAACTCCCCAAAGCTGAGCTCACCATTAATAATCATATAGCCGCCAATGCCCATAATACCTGCAGAAGCGAGACCCAATAAAAGTGTGGCAGAACTGGTGAGAATAGCGGTAGAGGTAAGGCTTTGTTTTACATTCAGAAATAACTGTTCTACACCCTTTTCAAATGTTTTATTTTCCTGCTCTTCTGCATTAAACCCTTTAATAACCCTCACACCGTTGATGGTTTCGGTGAGTCTCCCGGTTACCTCGGCATTAAGTACGCCCCGCTTTTTAAAAATGGGACGTATAAAAGAAAACGCTTTAGCGGCTACCACCGCAAATAATGCTACGGGAACCAAAACATATAAAGTCATCATCGGACTTATCCTGATGAGAAGTACCAGGGATACAACGGCGGTGAGCAGCCCACCAACAAGTTGCACAAGACCTGTGCCCACGAGGTTTCTTACGCCCTCTACATCCGTCATGATACGGCTGACCAATGCCCCAGATTTGTTATTGTCGAAATAGCTGATGGGAAGAGATAATATTTTCTTTTGCACTTTTAACCTCAGTTGAGATATGAGGTGCTGTGCTTCTACACTTAATAATTTGGTGAGCAGGTATGAAGTAATGGCCTGCACTAAAATGGAACCTGCCACCACGCCAATTAAAATCTTAAGCATGTGCAAATCCTTTTTTACAATCACTTCATCTATCAGGTATTTACTTGCGCCGGGCAGTACGAGACTGGCCATCCTGCTGATTACAATGAGCAAGAGGCCAATGAAAACCACTTTCCTCCTGGGCCATATAAATTCTTTAAATGCCTGTGAAAGAGAAACGGATGATTTTGATTTACTCATAGTACCGGCTTTTTTTACATGCAAATGTAGTTGTTGATGAGCATGTGCAAAGCGTAGCTTGTAACCTCCTGAATTATCCGTTCTACTTTGATAAAATTGTAGGCTATAACCGGGCAGTTGATTTTACTTTATTCGCTCCTTCTATTTTCGAACGATTATTTTCTTTCCGGAGTATGAAATGGTTTTGTCAAATTTCTTACTCCCGGCAACTCCATTGCCATGCTTACGATCTACGAAAACGATATTGAATGTGCGGTTTTGTAACATGCCGGGAAATATTCCTTTGCGGTCACCAATGGTAAGGGTTTGCAATTTTTCGTTCCAATAAAATGGAATGTTGCTATAGGCGCCTTTTTCATAACTGTAGTTTTCATTCTCATCTTCGTACAGATTAAAAGAACCATTATCGCCGGTGTAAATGCGGAGTTCAATGGGATCCGCAGGTTTTTCTGCAGCATACTGCAACTCAGGGCCAAATGGAATAATTGCGCCCGCTTTTACATACAAGGGCATAATATCTGCAGGTGCTGCGGCGTCAATCGTTTGTCCACCATTTAAAAACTCACCTGTCCAGAAGTCGTACCAGCCTTTTGCTTTCGGCAAATACAATTGCCGGCTCACTACACCCGGATGCGTAACCGGGTTTACTAAAATAGATGGACCAAACATAAACTGCTCTTTAATATCCCACGCATTTTTATCGCTGGCAAAATCCATTACCAATGGTCTCATTATGGTATAATCCTCATGGTTTACCATGCCATTAAGTGTATAGATGTAAGGCATAAGGCGGTAACGAAGCGTATTAAATTTCAACTGTGTTTGGTAGGTAACATCCTTCTCATCTCCAAAGAACCAAATCTCTCTCGGGGTGCTGGAACCATGCACCCTGAACACGGGGCAAAACGTGCCGAACTGGTACCAACGGGTGAATAATTCACGATAGTTTGCATTCTGATTTCCACCGGTATATTTTACCCAGAAACCACCAATATCCGTTGTCCAGAAGGGCATTCCTGAAAGGGCAATGCC
>DGQO01000136.1 GCA_002400445.1 Chitinophagaceae bacterium UBA4412 | reverse complement strand
TCCGGTTACCTGCTCGGCGAGTTCTGCTTTTTCAGCATTGCCATCAATAATCTGTTCCAGTTCTTCCAACTCTGTTTGAGTGGCTTCGCCTGATAGCTTGCGGGTGAGCAGGATCCAAATGCGGTCGTTTGTCATCGTTGTAGTAACAAGGAGCGATTTACCGCAATAATCCCCTAAAAATTAACGATTTTTTTTGGAACCGGGTGTTTTAATTGCCTCAGCGATTCTCTTAAGAGCTATAGCTAGCTGGTTATCAATGGTTTTTACGCTTAAATCCAGCAGCGCAGCAATGTCTTTATATTTTAAGCGATCTTCCTTAGCCAGTTTGTAAATAAGCTGGCAGGCAGGAGGTAGCTCTTTTACTGCTTTTGAAATGAGTTGAGTAAGTTCCTGTAATTCGGCAGACTCATCAGGGCCGATATAATCTGATATAAATTCTACCTGTAGTTCGTTCAGGCTAAATTTAGCCTGACGGCTCTCCTGCCGCAGGCGGGCTAAAGCAGCGTTCTTTACACCTACAAATAAATACAATTTTAAATGCTCTATTTGCTGTAATTGCTGGCGGCGGGTCCATACTTCCAGCAACATATCAGAAGCAATTTCTTCTGCAAGCACCCGTGTTTTTACAATGGAGAAAGCAAAGTTTTGTAAAGAAGGGAAAAGCATAAAGAACAAGGCCTTGTATGCAGTTTCATCTTCATACACCGCTACCTGGTATTGCAGTTCTTTTATTCTCGTTTCCGGATGTTGTTGGTTTGAATTCATGGCAATCAGGATTCAATGTAAGATTATTCAGCATTTAACCTATGAATAACTTCTAAAGAATTTTTTGAAAGCCTTGTTCAGGAACAGCAGTAATCGTATTTATTTAGTCCTTACTGTCTTTGGGCAATTGCATGATAAAGCCTGAATTGTTGCCAGCTACCGTTGTGGGCACCTGCCCGCTCCATTTTTGCACTTTGATATAATCGATATATAATGGCGTGAGCGAAAGTTGCTCTTTTTTAATGGCTTCAGCACGGCCGGCGGCCTGTATTACAGCCTGGGCCGAGTCGCCACGGGCTTCTGCAATTTTCCTTTCTGCATCTGCCACAGCTACCTGCCGGCGGTTTTCTGCCACCTGTACTTCTTGTATAGCACGGGTTTTTGCTACAATAGATTCCGAGATTTCCTGTGGCGGAATAATATTTGTTCTTAATTGCGATACATTAAACCATTTGGAAACTCTCTTATTACACTCCTTTACAATATCCGATTCAAACTCTTCCCGGTGGTTAAAAATGGAGTCGACGGTATAGCGGTTGGCCACATCATTTACAGAGCCCACGATGGCATTTTTGAGCCAGCCCTGTTCCATATCCTTTACGCCTACCCGAAGGTTTTGAAACATATCTGCTACGTTACCGGCATTAATAGAATAGTTGAAAGAGGGTTTGATGGTAGCCCTGAAGCCACCACGGGTTACAATGTCTGCAGCTTCATAGTCTATGTGCTGCTGGTGAATGGGAAATTCATAAATGCGGGAAATCCAGGCATTGTACAATACCCAGCCGGTTACATATTCCGTTCTGCCCACGCCACGGTCGTCGCCCACATTACTTACTTTGATGCCTACATGACCTGCATCAATGCGTTCAATATTTACAGGGTTGATGAGCGTGATTACGAAGGCGATAAATACCGCGGCCAATACACGCAGGAGGGATGCTCCCTTGAAACGGCCACCCGCTTCTGTGTAGCCGGATTTTTTAAACAGCCCAAGTGCCAGGCCCGTAATGAGGCAGGTAAGTGCAAATACAAAAATGGAAATCATAGCCCTGAAGATTTTTTTATAAAACGGATGAAAGAAAAAACGTGCATGAAAAACAGGATGCCCAGCATGGTGCAAGCCAGGATAAAGGCGAAAAAACGAAACCAACTTCCCGTTACATCATAGCCCATAAAAACGGAAACTACAATGAAATTGGCGAAACCATGCAATAGCAGTGCAGCTATGCGAAAAAGCAAGTAATTGGTAAGGTTTTGCATGAATTGATTCTTTAGGGTAGCTTGCAGTTTAATTTGGTAATGCAATTTAGAAGTCTTCATTATCATTCCTCTTTTTAAACCTCTTTTTTTACGCTTATACTCTAAAAAAATGCTTTTAAGACGATCGCTCATTTGCCTCATTGCTCTACTAAATGTTGTGGCTGCCGCAGCACAAACAGTGCCTTTGCACAAAAAAGTAAATCCCTTTATTGGTACCGGTGGTCATGGTCATACTTACCCCGGGGCAAGTGTGCCTTTTGGCATGATGCAACTTAGCCCGGATACAAGACTGGAAGGCTGGGATGGCTGCAGTGGATATCACTATTCTGATTCCCTCATCTATGGTTTCTCTCACACACACCTTAGCGGTACTGGTATTGCAGATTATTGCGATGTGCTACTGATGCCCTTTACCGGTGAGGTACAATGGAAAAACAGTAAATATGCTTCAGCATTTTCCCATAAAAACGAGGAGGCACATCCGGGCTATTATGCTGTGCTACTGGATAAGCACCAGATAAAAGCAGAACTTACTACAGCCATACGCAGTGGCATACAGCGCTATCATTTCCCGGGCAAAACAACAGAGGGGAAAGTACTTATAGATCTCCTGCACCGAGACCTGGTGCTGGCATCTTCGCTGGAAATGGTAAACGCCTATGAAATAAAAGGCATGCGCCGCAGCCGCTCCTGGGCGCAAAACCAGGTATTGTATTTCTATATCAAATTTGATAAGCCCATTACAAATTTTTTGATGGCGATAAATGATTCTGCCAGGGCAGGAGTACAAAAAGCAGAAGGCAGAAACCTAAAAGCTGCTCTTTCTTTTGCGCTCGATGCGGATGCTATGCTTCAATGCAAAACAGGTATTTCCGGGGTAAGTACAGAAAACGCCAAGGCTAACCTGGATGCGGAGATCGGCGGTTGGGAGTTTGAAACTGTAAAAGCAAATGCAGAGAAAGCCTGGGATGAAACCCTTTCTAAAATAACGGTGCAAGGTGGTACAGACAATGAACAAACAGTATTTTATACAGCCCTGTATCATGCAAGCCTAAGCCCCAACGTGTACACAGATGTGAATGGCGAATACCTGGGAACGGATAAAAAAGTACACCAGGCCAAAGGATTTACCAATTATACCGTGTTTTCTTTATGGGATACTTATCGTGCATTTCATCCTTTAATGAGCATCATTGATAAAAAACGTACCGGGGATTGGGTAAATACTTTTCTTGCACAATACCAGCAGGGCGGAATGCTACCGGTATGGGAACTGAGTGCCAATGAAACGTTCTGTATGATTGGGTATCATTCGGTGCCGGTAATAACAGATGCCTGGTTTAAAGGCGTTAGAAATTTTGATTCGAATCTGGCGCTGGAAGCCATGCGCAGTTATGCGGAGAGCAATCGCTTTGGGCTTGATGCTTACCGCCAGTATGGATTTGTAAGCAATGATAAAGACCATGAGAGCGCATCTAAAACCGTGGAATATGCTTACGATGATTGGTGCATCGCACAATTTGCCAGGGCACAAAAAAACGGGATCGCTTACAAAGAATATATAGACAGGGCGCAGTATTATAAAAATCTCTACGATCCAACTTCCGGCAATATCCGAGGCAAAGTACAAGCGGCTTTTTACAGTCCGTTTGATGCCCGTGAGGTAAATAATTTTTTTACGGAAGGTAATTCCTGGCACTACAGTTTTGCGGCACCGCAAGACATTAGTGGCCTCATTCGCCTCCATGGAGGCAAGCCTCAGTTTGCCAAAAAACTAAACGAAATGTTCACGATTCCATCTGTACTCACTGGGAGAGATCAATCTGATGTAACGGGTCTCATTGGTCAATATGCACAAGGCAATGAACCCAGCCATCATATGGCATACTTATTTAACTATGCGAACCAGCCATGGCGCACGCAGGAACTGGTGCACCAGGTGTGCAAGGAGTTTTATAAAAACGATCCTGATGGTCTTATTGGCAATGAAGATTGTGGGCAAATGAGCGCCTGGTTTCTTTTTAGTGCAATGGGCTTTTACCCGGTAACACCCGCTACAAATATGTATGCTATTGGCACACCAGCCTTTGATAAGGCCAGCATGAGGTTAGAGAGTGGGCGCACCTTCACTGTGAAAGCAAAAAACCGTTCTGATAAAAACTTTTATGTGCAATCATTGCTCTGGAACGGTAAAGCTTACACGAAATCATTTATTACCCAGGATATGATTGATGCCGGTGGTGTACTGGAGTTTAACCTGGGCCCTGCACCTAATAAAAACTTTGGGGTGAAGGAACAGGATATTCCAGCATCAGCTATAAAAGATGCTCCCTTTGTACCCGTGCCATTTATAGATATTGCAACCAACAGGATTGCAGATAAAATCAAAGTGCAAATTAAAAATGTGGATCCGAAAGCAACGATCTATTATAGTTTGAAAACCAAAACAGATACCACGGGCGTATTCCGTAAATACACGGCACCTTTTTACATCAGCTCCGCAGCTACGCTGCAGGCTTATGCGCAGGTTTCTACTGTAAAAAGCAAAACCGTACTGCAACCCTTCTTCAAAATTCCTGATGATCGCAGCATAGAGGTTTTCTCTTCGGTACATCCCATGTACACTGCTGGTGGCAGCGAAGCGCTCATTGATGGCGTAATCGGCACGGCAAACTGGCGTACCGGTGAATGGCAGAGTTATTTTGGTAAAGATTTTTATGCCTTGATTGATTTTAAAAGGCCTAAAAAATTAAGTTATGTTGCGGTGCATGTGCTACAGGATGTGAGCCCCTGGATTATCTACCCCTCCAGCGTAATATTTGAAACGAGTGAAGACGGAAAGACTTTTACGCCATTGCTTACTGCTACAGATGACTCGCCAAAAGAAAATACCGACCCCACGGTAAAAGATATGGGAGGTGCTGTAAATGTAACCACAAGGTATCTTAGGGTAAGGGCGAAGAATGGCGGTAGGTTACCTGCCTGGCATGAGAGTGCAGGAGAGCCCAGCCATATTTTTATTGACGAAGTCATTGCAAAATAATAGAGGGAGTGGAGGTCGCTTTTTACATTATCCCTTTCTGAAAAACTGGTAAATTATATTCATCAAAATAAAATCTAAACGATGAAACTTTTTTTCTGTATGATGTTATTTTTTGCTGTTGCCTTTGCCAGTGCACAAACCACTTCTCAGAATATCATTGTGATTACAACAGATGGTTTTCGCTGGCAGGATCTTTTTAAAGGGATGGATACTGCCATCGCCAATAACAAGCGATTTAACCAGGGAGATAGCGCCTATATCTATCAAAACTTTTGGGCAGCAACGGAAGAAGAAAGGAGAAAAAAAATAATGCCCTTCTTTTGGACGATGATAAAAGAACAAGGCGTTATCTATGGCAACCGCAGCGGGGGTAACAAAGTGGATGTGGCCAATCGCTACTGGTTTAGCTACCCCGGCTATAACGAAATCATGACGGGTTACCCGGATACATTGGTAAACAGTAATGAATACAAACCCAATCCTCATGTGACTGTATTGGAATTTTTAAACAATCAACCTGCTTTAAAAGGCAAAGTGGCCGCCTTTGGTGCCTGGGATGCATTTGATAGAATATTAAATGAGCAAAGAAGTGGCATTCCTGTGGTAAATGCTTTTGATAATTGCGGCGGCAGTAATCCCACTGCAAGAGAAAAGCTGATCAATGAAATGCGCAACAATAGTTACAAACCATGGGGAGATGCGGAGTGCCTTGATGTATTTACCCATTATGCAGCCATGGAGTATTTAAAAATTCACAAGCCCAGGGTTCTGTACATTTCTTATGGTGAAACGGATGAGTGGGCGCATGCGGGGCAATATAAAAATTACCTCAATGCAGGCCGGCAGGTAGATGAATGGATAAAGGATATCTGGATGTGGCTACAATCGGACCCACAGTATGCTGGCAAAACTACTTTACTCTTTACAACAGATCATGGGCGTGGAGATCTTCATAAAAATCAATGGACCGATCATGGATCAGGTATTCCGGGGGCCAGTGAAATATTTTTAGGCGCCATCGGTCCTTCTATAAAAGTAGAAGGAGAGATTAAAAAAGAGCAACAATTATTTCAAATGCAACTGGCGCAAACTATTGCAAAAATCATGGGTTATCATTATAAAGCCAACCACCTCATAGCACCTGCCATCAATGACTTGTTCAGGAAATAATAAATGCCGGCCCAGGCAGGAGCCGGCACTTATGAAGACGTGTACTGCTTATTCTTTGATGATCTTCTGACTGATCACCTGTTCATTTGTTTTGAGTTGCAGCAGGTAAACACCTGATGCCAACCCACTTCCATCAAAATACAATTGGTTTAAGCCTTCGGTAACAATAAAAGATAATTGTTTTATCAATTGTCCCTGGCTGTTGTAAACGGCAGCAGCAACTTTTTCCTTTCTGCTGCTTTCGTATTGCATGGTCAGTTTGTTTCTAAAGGGATTAGGCGCCAGTGAAATAATCCGGCTTTGTACAATTGCATCTTTTCTTATCTGAATAATATTACTGTAGCGATATTGCCCGTCAAGGTCAATCATTTTTAAACGATAGTAAATGATGTTGCTTGCAGGTAATTGATCATCTGTAAAAGGATAAGAAACACTTTGTGCAGATTGCCTGGCAGCTACCGATCCAATAGAAGAAAAATTGGTTCCGTCATTACTTCTTTCAATTTCGTAACGGGCAAAATTTATTTCATTTTCTGCGGTCCAGGAAAGGAAGGCTTTATTATTTTGAAGTCTGCCGCTAAAGCTCACCAGTGTTACGGGGAGTGGTCCCGCCGTTACATTTGCCAGCACAAAATCACTGAAGCTATTAAACAAATCACTTTCAATAGTTCCCGGTGCTGCGCCGGTAGCATTATTTCCGCCAAGATTAAGCCAGGCACCTGCACCATTATCCTTAGCAATTTTAAGAATGGTATGATCCGTTACGCCATCATCTGTTCCGTAAGGAAGCGTGATCCTGAAATCTCGCAGGTTTACGGCATTTTCAATCATAGAAACTTTATAGTACCTGATGTTAGACACATTATTTATGCCTGCAGGGAATGTTCTCACACCCGGTGCCCCCATCATTACTTCGGCTTGCAGTAAGGCAGCGCCTTCTCCATTGGCACTGTTGGCCGATAATATAATAGGGCGGTAAGCACCATTCTTCCCAATCGGAATCGTACTGGTCATTCCGGATGTGCCTTCAAATTGTAACACACCATTTACATACGAGTTGTCATTGCCTTCTGCCTCGTACCTCAACGAAAGGGTGTTGTTGGCAGTAGTGTTGATGAGGCCGTTCGTCAATGTTAAACTATTTACTTTGTGCATACCCGTTACGGTGAGGCCTGCAGGATTGTTCATTACCAATCTGGTAATTGAACTTTCGAAGCCGCTCGTGTTGGTAATAAGTTGTGGCGTGGTACCGTTTACGATGAGCTGATTTACGGTGATGGCTGCCTCGTTTTTTAAATTGCCACGCAACTCTATGTTTCCACTACCAAACAAGCTGGCGTCGCCAACCACTTCTAAAGTGCCGCCGGCTTCTACAGTTAATTCTGTAGCAGGCTTTACTTTATATAAGTAAAAGGAGCCCGTTCCACTCATGAAAATTTTGCCGGTAGCGGTAATAACTATATCATCCATTTGCAGTTGTTGGTTCATGCTCATGTTGTGCCTTACCGTTATCTGCTCATCTCCTTTATTGGGGAGTCTTATTGCAGGACTCCATACTGCATCCGCAGGTAGTTTGCTTTCCCAGTTTCCGGTTGCTATCCAGTTGCCATTACTGATGGTTCTAAACTGCAAAGGCTGCACGCAGGTGATTCCGGCCAGCCAGCCGGAAGAGGAGGAACTGCCTATTGAAAATCTCACTGTTAACACGCCATCCGGATTTGAAGAGGTATATTCTCTTAAGGTGCTCCCGTTAAATGCAGGGCTTAAAGCCTCTATTCTTGGGGAGAATTCATCGGGGCCATCATAGATCAATAAGCTGGCAAACTGTGCAAGTTGAAGATTATAAAAGCTGAGCTTCATTTGAGCACCGGGCGTAGCTGCCGTAAAAACTCTTGTAAAAGAATTACCTGTTAAACCTGATGGACCGCCAGCATCATAGAAAGAACTATCGCATACCGTAAGTGCGGTATTATTATTTTGCAGAACACCTGTTGCGTAAGTAAAAGATATGGGATCAGTATTACTTACACAGCCGGTTACCGGATTTGTAGTTCTTACGCTGAATTTTGATGAAGTTGAATTAGCAAAAGAAATAGAGAAGGCATTTGTTGTATTGGCTTGCTCAATGCCATCCTGCACCCATGTGTAATTTAATCCGTTTTGTTGTGTGTAGGTCAATGATTCGCTAAATGCATTTCTATGAGATAACACAGGGTTAGCCGGGCTGATAGAAGGAGCAGCAGGAGGAGCAACCACCGTTATGGTTACCTGGTCTGTTGCCGTATTGCCACAAAGATCCGTAACGGTTAGGCTGTATGTAAAACTGCCACCGGATGTACCTATAAACTGCGGATTAGCGTCGTTGGCATTGCTTAAATTGGTAGCCGGACTCCATTGATATTTGTATTCTTTGTTAGCAAAAGCCAATGCATCCAGTGTGTTAAAAGGCTCCCCCACACTGCCTATAAGCGTAGCAAAACCAGTGGATTTATTCAGCTTCCACAATCCTTTGCCATTATAGTTGGATGTGCTGCCTAATACGCTGCTGTTAGAAGTTATGTACAGTTCGTCCGTGAGCGGATCTACATC
>DGQO01000191.1 GCA_002400445.1 Chitinophagaceae bacterium UBA4412 | reverse complement strand
GATACGCCGCATTTTGCTTTTGTGAGCAATAAAATTAAATTCATCCGGAATAAGATGGCTTTTACCGGCCCGGTGCATGCAGAATTTGAGGGAGTGCCCATTCCCATTCCTTTTCCTTTCGGTATCTATCCACTCACACAGGGAAGGCATTCTGGCTTGCTGGCACCGAGTTTTAATGCAAATGATCAATTTGGGCTCTCGCTGGAAGGCCTTGGATATTATAAAATTTTTAGTCCGGTGTGGGATGCGGTGTTCAGGGGTACTTTATATTCTTATGGTGGGTGGAGTGCAAGTGTAAATCCCCGTTATTACAAACGATATCAATACAGGGGTAACCTGGGCCTCGATTTTCAAAAGTTTAAACCACTAGACGAGCCCTCTAATCAAACCATGAATATCCGCTGGACACATAGCATGGATAGTAAAGCAAGACCCGGCGTCACTTTTTCTGCGAATGTAAATGCCGGTAGCAGTAAATACAATGAACAACTGCCCAGCAATAATATCCGCAATTTTCAAAACCAACTCACATCTTCTATCACTTATGCAAAAGTGTGGAAGGCTTACAATATTTCGGTGAGTGCGAATCACAACCAAAATACACTTGAGCGGCGCATATACCTCAATTTGCCTGATATCGCATTTAATGTAAATACTTTGTATCCGCTGCGTCGTGCTGAACCCATTGGCCCTTATAAATGGTATGAGAATATTGGCCTTGCCCTTAATACACAGGCCCGCAGCCTCTCTTCATTTTATGATACGGCAGGAAATATAGGCAGACAAATTATAGACAGGCTTCAATGGGGCGCTTCGCATAACGTGCCCATCACCCTTTCATTGCCATCGCTAGGACCACTGCAGGTGGCGCCATCTATTACCTACCAGGAAAAATGGTATGATCAAAAACTGTTTCAAAATTGGAATGCTGCCAGTAAAAAGGTAGACAGTATGCGAACCCATGGCTTGTACAGGGCTTATGAAATGACTTTTGGTGTCGGCCTAAGCACAAGAGTATTTGGTATGTACACTTTTAATAAAGGAAAAGTAAAAGCAATCCGTCATGAGATTCGCCCCTATATCTCTGCTAACTATAAACCAGATTTAAACAGCAAAGACTGGTACTCCGTTAGGTTTGACACGGCGGGTTCCATCCGGCGCTATTCTTCCCTGTCTCAGGGAATTTTTGGCGCTTATCAGGAAGGTCGTTTTGGCGGGATGAGTTTTGGAATTGAGAATAACCTGTCTATGAAAGTGCGGGATAAAAATGACACTGCTGCCACTGCAGATAAAAAAGTATCTCTCATCGATGGGTTTGGTATCACCAGCGCTTATAATTTTTTAAGAGATTCTTTCAAGCTGGAACCTATTAGTGTATCTGCCCGCAGTAACCTTTTTAATAAAGTAAGCATTACAGCTTCTGCTATTTTCGATCCTTATCAGGCCGACAGTATCGGCAGGAGAGTTGATAAACTCGTATGGTCAAAACGGCCCTGGACCTTAGGTGCGCTCACCACTGGTTATATTTCTTTGCAAACCTCTTTCAGAGGTGGAGATAAGAAAAATAAAGCTTCCACACCCACACAACAATACCAGCAGAATGTAAATATTGGAGATATGCCGCTGGATGAATACCAGGCGGAACTTTCTTACATGCAAAACAACCCGGCAGAGTTTGTAGATTTTGCTATTCCCTGGGATATCAGTTTTTCCTATTCGCTCCGGGTAACACGCTACAGAGTGGCTCAGCGGAAATTCATCAACGATTTAAACCAGGACATAAGTTTTAATTCCTCCATTAATCTCACACAAAAGTGGAAAGTGGGTCTCAATGGATTTTATAATATTACTTCCGCTGAGCTTGGTACCATCAGTATGTATCTATCCCGGGATATGCACTGCTGGCAAATGGCCATCAATATTTCTCCTGTGGGTAAATACAAATATTTCAATATCTCCATTAGCCCTAAGTCTAATATTCTTCGGGATCTTAAGATTAATCGCACCCGTTCGTTCTACGAATTCTAGTTTATTTTTTTTGTACTGGATTCCAGGAATTTTTGCAGCATAAGATCATACACTTTTTGTTTGAGTTGCTGCACATCGAGGCCTGCAGGAGATACAGGTTCCATAAATTCCATCTTCAATTTAGCCGGCAGCAGGAAAAACTTTTTATGGATAGGCATGGCAGTCGTGGTTCCGGAAATGATGCAAGGCATGATTTCGTTGCCGGAGTCTACCGCTAATTTAAAAGCCCCGTCGTAAAAGTTTTTCAATGGTGCTTCTGTTCTGTTCCTGGTACCTTCCGGGTATATACACATATGGATGTGCTTGCGCAGGGTGGCCCGCATTTGATCATAACTTTTGAAACGGCTCTTATCATCTGAACGATCTACAAGCACGGCGCCTCTTTTATAAAACAAACCAAAAATAGGCACTTTGGCCAATGAAGATTTGGCAATGGTTTTATTGCCAGCGGGTATAAAGGGAGCAGACAGGGGAGGATCAAGCAAAGCATTATGGTTAAAAACAACGATATAGGTTTTGTCTTTTGCAAAATTGTTCCTCCCTAAAATTTTTGCGGGACAAGCAATAAGTGTGAGCCAAAGGCGCATCCAAATACGGGAAACAAAAATGAAGTAGTCTTGTCCTTTGCGTTCATCTTTAAAAGCATAGGACAGCATGGAGGGTAGAAAAATGATGAGAAAGGTAACAATGAACCAAACAAGACCCCAGGCAGCCCAAAACCGGGCAAAAATGTTTTCAAAGAAAGAATAGGTGCGCTTGCTCTTTAAAGTTGTATTCATATAATATTAAGGAGTTAATAATTTCCAGTCTATTGGTGGTATGTTATGTTGCACAAGATCTTCATTCGTTTTTGAAAAATGACGACAACCGAAAAAACCTTTGTCGGCAGAGAATGGGGATGGATGGGCTGCTTTTAAAACGGTGTGTTTTGTTTCATCAATCAGGGCTTGTTTTTCCTGGGCAAATTTTCCCCATAAAATAAAAACAAGATGTTCTTTTCTTTCAGAAAGCAGGCGGATGACTGCATCGGTAAATTCTGCCCAGCCAAGGCGGGCATGACTATTGGGTTCTCCGTTGCGCACCGTAAGTGCAGCATTGAGTAACAGAACGCCCTGCTCTGCCCAGCGAGTGAGATTGCCGTAAAAGGCTGGCATTTCTACGCCGATGTCAGAACGAATTTCTTTAAAAATATTTGCCAGCGAGGGTGGGGGCTTCACGCCGCCGGGTACAGAGAAACTCATACCATGTGCCTGCCCCGGGCCATGATAAGGGTCTTGCCCCAGGATAACAACACTCACTTTGTCAAACGGAGTTTGGTTAAAGGCATTAAAGATAAGGGGGCCGGGAGGAAAGATTTGCTTACCAGTGGCTTTCTCCGCCCGGAGAAAAGTGACGATCTGTTCAAAATACGGCTTGCTAAATTCGTCCTTAAGGGCCTCCTTCCATGAAAGATGAATCTGCACATCCATGCGGTAAGTTTTTATAAAAATACAAACAATGCCTGCGAATGTGTGCATTGCCAAAAAATCAATGGCTATGGCTTGGTAGCAAAGCATTTGATGTCCTATATTTGCAGCCCAAAAGAATTCCAGCATTTGGGCATTTTTGAATAACATATTGGTTCGGTAGCTCAGCTGGATAGAGCATCAGCCTTCTAAGCTGAGGGTCATTGGTTCGAATCCAATCCGGATCACCAATAAAAAACAGGTTGCCAGCCAACCTGTTTTTTATTTTTAAAATTCTACTTACTGGCGCAAAGTTTGTTTAGAGCAATTACAGCTTTATCTGCAGATGAAGGAAAAAATAAAACTATATATTTGTTAATAATTTATTTAAACAATAGCTTTAGGTTGTTACATAGCTAGTTAATAACGCTGAAGAAGAACATTTAAAAACCAAATACGCATTTATGAAACAAAAACTTACTCTTGTTTTAGCCCTAATCTGTTTCGGAACAGCTGCATTTTCGCAGGATAGTCGGTCTCCAAAAAAGAACGCTGCGTTCGGAATTCACCTCAATGCAATTGATTTTACAACACCACTTACATTTGATGATAAGAATTCTCCCCGCCGTTTTGCCGAATTAAAGGACATGGATTTTGGTCTAAGCCTATCATGGTGGAAAGGCCTCACCAACAAAATAGACTTTGCTGCCAGGTTCAATACAATGTTACATGGTTATGCAGCAGATCGTGGTGATTTTGCTAACAACCGTGAAGTTGGTTTAGAACTTGAACCAACCCTGAATATTCGCCCGGTAAATGATAACGCCCTGATCGCACCATTCCTTACTGCAGGTGTGGGTGGTGGATACTACACCGGTGAGTGGGGTGCTTATATACCAGCAGGTGTGGGCATACAGGTAAACTTTAAGAGCACTACCTACCTGATGCTGCAAGCAAACTACCGTTGGTCTCTTACTACTGATGTTTTAAAGGATCATCTTGTGTATTCTTTTGGTGTTTTACAGAGCCTTGGCCAGAAAAAAGTGATGGCTCCACCTCCACCACCAGTTCCTGTGGTTTTAGATAGGGATAATGATGGTGTTCCTGATGTGAATGATAAATGCCCTGATGTACCTGGTACGCCTGCAATGCAAGGTTGTCCTGATACTGATGGAGATGGTATAGCTGATGCTGATGATAAATGCCCTACACAAGCAGGTACGGCTAAATACCAGGGTTGCCCTGTACCAGATTCTGATGGTGATGGTATCAATGATGAACTGGACAAATGTCCTAATGTAAAAGGTTTAGCTCGTTACCAGGGTTGTCCTATTCCGGATTCTGACGGTGATGGTGTAAACGACGAAGAAGATAAGTGTCCGGATCGCCAGGGACCAGCAAGTAATTCAGGTTGTCCTGAAATTGCAAAAGAGGTGATCGAGAAGATTAGTATTGCTGCCCGTAACGTGTTCTATGCTACTGGTAGTTACACGCTGCTCTCTAAGTCATATAAATCATTGAACCAGGTGGCTGATCTGATGAAAGCTGATCAAACCTTAAGGTTGGATATTGATGGACATACAGATAATGTAGGTTCTGATGAAAACAACCAAATATTATCTGAAAAGCGTGCAAACTCTGTAAAAGAATACCTCGTAAAACGTGGTGTTTCAGAAGATCGTTTGAAAGCAACAGGATACGGTGAAGAAAAGCCAGTTGAAGATAATGCAACTGCTGCCGGTCGTGCAAAGAACCGCAGAACAGAAATGACTGTTAGGAATTTTTAATCCTAAAGAATATTTTAAAAAAGAGACCGCTTCAAAAGAGTGGTCTTTTTTTTTGTGATTTCTCTTTTGCCTCAGGGATGAGTAAATTTGTTGTTTGCCTTATGGTGCACTAAAAGCGGAGTATTCAAATAGTCACTGTAGAAAAATACTTAATCATCAAAATGCCAAGCGGAATTATGTCTAAACTTCAACTTTTCTTGCTTTCCATGTTTGCGCCATTTTGGATTTTGGCACAGGTGAATCATGTCTTCGGGGTTGAAGATGCTGAAGTAATAGGCCTTGTGAAAGCTCCCGGCTTTGTGACGATGGGAAAAAGCGGCTCCGTTTCGTGGAAAATAGATATACCTGAAAATGGCTATTACAACCTGCGGATTAAGCACAGGACGCCTGGAGGTAGCAAGGCACAATCGCTTATAAAAAACAGGGATACGATTGATATTGGTTTTGCAATGACAAAAGATTGGGGGGAATTTCTCCAGCCCTTTTATTTTGTAAAGGGATCCAATAAAGTCGGCATTATACCAGATTGGGGAGATATGGACATTGCCTGGATTAAAATAGAGCCCGCAAGTCCTGCACTCAGCATCAGCCCGCATAACCAGCGCTTTATAAAAGACAGCAAGAACGATCTTGTTTATAAGATTGACAATTTCAACCAAAAGATTACCGGGGTATTTATCGATGCAACACCTGTTGAATACGCAGTTTCGGCTTATCCTTTCCAGGAGTCGGCTGTTTTGCTTACAATACCTTCAGCGCATCTTATGGATATGGAAACCGGAAACAAGAAGCTCCGGGTTCTCTTCAATCATGATACGCTGCAAGGAAAAATAGAAATTTCAGCAACATCAAAGCCTTATGACCTGGTAATTATGGCGCCCTATGTAGAGCATGGTAGTTCAGTGCTGATGCGTTTGCCATCTGGTAAATATTTAATGATAGACACAGGTAAGGACTGGGTGCGGGATAAATTCATTATTCCTATTTTAGAACATCATCATATCGACACTATACAGACGCTCTTCATTACGCATTATCACGGTGATCATGACAGTGACGATAAAGGCATGAAAATTAGAAACAATTTCCATGTGAGGCAGTTTATTGATTATAACACTTATCCTACGGGCTATGAGTGGGAACTGGATGGTGTTACCATAAAAATTTTAAACAGCTTTGCCGATGGCACGGAAGAAAATACCAGGTCACTGGTATTGAAGATTACTTATAAGGGTTTCACTTACATGCATAGCGGCGATAGCTATGCGATGAATGAGGAGCAAATCCTGAAACGTTTTCCAGGGGATATTAAGGCAAATGTTTTTTTAGCCAACCACCATTTTCACGGTTCTGTGCTGCCTGAATATCTCATTAAAACTGATCCCGATATTGTGATCGTTCAGGCCCAGGAAGCCATTTATGCCAGGAGCGCTTTTATGGAAGATTATAAGTTGAAATCAGAAAAAATACTCAATGAACGCAGACAATACCCCGTAGAAACCCTGATTCCTCTTGAGACGGGAGCTGTTGTTATACGGGTAAACAGCGCCGGGGATTGGAATTACCAGACGATTGAAGATCAGCTAAAAATGCGGGTCAAAGACTTTGAAAAAAACCGAAACTAACCATGTTTTCTGGCTGGCTTTGGTTAATATTTTCAACGTCGTCCTGGCGATGAAAATCCTTTCCGATGAAACGCATGGACATCTGTAACGCATGTAAATTCTATTGGCGTATAAGCTTAATGAAACTAAAACCTGCCTGAATCATCAAGCCGGTTCTGCAATAGCAAAGTCATTCACCACATTATA
>DGQO01000246.1 GCA_002400445.1 Chitinophagaceae bacterium UBA4412 | reverse complement strand
TACTGCAAAGTATTCCGTAGTACCAAGCTGCCCCTCCAACTTAACTCCATTTATTTTACCGTGAATTTATACACTGAACTCGTCCTATACGTTTGACCGGGTTCCAACACCGTAGATGGAAAAGATGGCTGATTTGGCGAATCAGGAAAGTGTTGTGTTTCCAAAGCGAAAGCTGATCTGAAATCATCCCTGGTTCCACCTCTTAAAGTATTTTTAGACTTCATAAAATTGCCGCTATAAAACTGTAAGCCCGGTTCTTGTGTATAGATATCCATAGTGATATTTGTTTTATCACCGGTAATGGTAGCAGCATGATTAAGGCCTGTACCTGTGTTTTTGTTCAATACATAATTATGGTCATAGCCCTGGCCATTTTTTAATTGTACGTTTTCGGCTTCGATCCTTTTACCGATGGAAGTAGCTGTGGTAAAGTCAAATGGCGTGTTTATTACACTTTCAATTTTCCCGGTTGGAATCAGCGTGGAATCCACCGGCGTATAATTATCCGCATTAATCTTTAATATATGCTCATTGATGGTGCCACTGCCTGGGCCGTTGAGGTTAAAAAAGGCATGATTGGTTAAATTAACGATCGTCTTTTTATCTGTTGTGGCCTCGTAATCCATTTTAAGGGCGTTATCATCTGTAAGGGTATAAGTTACTTTTACCGACAGATTTCCCGGGTATCCCTCTTCCATGTCTTTAGACAAGTAGCTAAACTCAATTGCATTTTCTCCGATCATTTTTGCATCCCAAACTACATCCTGGAATCCCTTCTTGCCGCCATGCAATGTGTTGGGAGCATTATTAATAGAAGATGAATATTCTTTTCCATCCAGCCTGAATTTTCCTTTTGCAATACGATTCCCGTATCGGCCAATAGTTGCACCAAAATAGGGCTCTGTAGAATTTTTGAATTGCATCACGCTGTCAAAACCTACAACAACATCCACAAACCCGCTGTCTTTTACAGGTACCAGCAAGCTCACTAAGCGCCCGCCGTAATTTGTAAATGCAGCCTGCATGTTATTTTTGTTTTTCAAAACATATAGGTCAGTTTGCTTACCATCTATGCTTTGCTGGAAAGCGGCTTTTGATGGCAATAAAGAAATTGTTGACTTTGTACTATCTAAACTCGTTGCCTTATCGACATGCTTTTTTTCATTATTACAGGAGAACATAAAAAGCATAAACATTAATGCCAGCAATCGTGAATAATTCATGGTTTGGGTTTTTGTGGTGAGTATATGGTCATTTTAAAAGGTCTATCTTGAATCAGCGGCAAAGATATCCCGGTCTTGCCGCAAATTATCTTTCTGTTCGTTCGTATTTTCCTAAAGACCAAAAAATCATTCGCTGATACCAGAGCCATTTACTGAGCGCTATATCCCCATACAGTTCATCATTTATCCAGGTAATCCTGGAAACTTAACTGCTGAATCGCCTTTCCCTTTTTGACATCACCTGGGAAAAGAATTCCGTTCTGTTCAATAGGTTTTTTGCCCACATTATCGAAGATGTAATAGTTACCTGGCTGCACAAATCCATAGCCATTGTTGAAACAGAAATAGGCCCACGGCAATACCGTGCTATCCAGCATATTTTTGCTCCATACAAAACTGTTGGATGGAATATTTAATTGAGCTAATACCGTTGCGGGAATATCAGCCTGTGAGCCGATCTTATCTTCAACTTTGCCTTGCTGGTTTAAAGCGCCTCCAAGGAACAAAACAGGCATTTTAAAATCATCGATTTTCTTACCGGTGGCGGGCGTCCGATGGCCATGATCAGCCATAATAACAATTAATGTATTTTTCCACCAGGGCTGCCGCTTGCATTGCTGTACAAAATCATATACGATTGCATCAGTGTAATGCAATGAATTTAAAAACAAGGATACATTATCGGTTCCCGGAATTACGGACTCAACAGGAACTTCGAACGGTTCGTGACTGCTTAGGGTGAGCCAGGTGCAAAAGAATGGCTGGGCTTCAGTTTTTAAATCTTCAACCAGTTTTTGCATCACGACGCCATCGTGCGCACCCCATTTTGAATTCTGGTCTTTGGAAGCAAAATCTTGTTTTGAGGTAAATTTTTTAAATCCTCCACTAAGGAGGTAGGCCTTCATATTGGCAAATTCAAGCTCGCCGCCATAGTAAAAAGCAGTATTGTATCCCTGTTGTGCCAGTGTAGTTCCTATCGTGGGAAGCTTTGATGACTTTTCAGGCGTTTTTACAATTGAAGTGGTTGGTTGTGCGGGATAGCCGCTGAGGACAGCCACTACACCTTTATCGGTTCTATCGCCGGCGGCGTAAATATTAGAAAAATAAATGCCTTCTTTTTTAAGCTCACTAAACCTGGGCGTTACTGGGATTCCATCTCTTTCAAGATGTGTGACTTTTTCCGTAAAACTTTCCCAAATAAGAAAGATGACGTTCGGCTTTGGCACTGTTGCTTCTAAAATCTTTGTCGTATGATTTGCAGAAGTGAACAGGCTGTCCCGAATCAGGATGGCTTCTTTGGGATCCAGGTAAACAAATGGATTTGTTTTAGGATCGGTATAATGACTTAAAGAACGCAAGAAGTTCCATGGAGCGTTGATAGCAGCCTGGTTTGCAAAGTTGTTTTGAGAGAAGTACACGCTGCTTTGATTGAGCGGTGCCAATTGAAGGCCGCCCCGCAAAGGAATGATACAAAGTGCGGTAAGAAATAAGATTGTGAAAAAGCCAAATACACCCTGCTGGCCGGATTGCAATTTCTTTTCCAGGGACTCCAATAGTCTGTTTGCAAGGAATAGTAATAGCAAATAAAGTACGATAAAACCAGCCAGTATCGTAAACACAGGAAGGTGATTTACAGACGCCCACGCCTCCTTAGGGTCAGCCAGGTACTTAAGCGGCGTTGCATCCAGCCGGGTTCCCCAGGCCTGGAAAATACCAAGATCAGCAAACTGCAAAATCAAAATAAGAAAAAGTACAATAGCGGTATAAATGATATAGATAAGTTTCCTCCTGAAAAAAAGAAAGAAATTGCTGAGCAGTACAAAAAAGCAGACTGGCAGAAGGACGTATGCAGCCGCACTCATATCCATCCTTAGCCCATACCAAAGAGACTGGAATGCCGTGCCTAATCCCGCTTGCACAGCTTCGTTATAATTAGCAAATAGAAATACAAGACGAAACAACTCAAAAAAGATGATCCAGGCAAACCAATAGAGCAGCACGAATGCCGGCTTCTCTAGAAACCCATCATATATATTGAAGATTTTCGTTTGCATAAAAAAACCTCATCCATGAAGATGAGGCTCAAATTTATTTCAATTCCTGCTTTACAGAACTTTTATACCTACGGCCTGAAAAACGATTTCTTTTTTAGGCTCCGTAATTTCATCTATTTCTTTTTGCGATTTACCTGCATCTTCTGCAAAATGGCGCAACTGGGCTACTGTAGTTTCTCTAAAGGTAGCTTCGCCATCTGCTACGATGGTTTTTCCTTCCAATGCAACCGGAACCAGGAAAGCGTGGTCTTTCATCTTGATAAGCATATCGCCATTTTTTGTGGCCATACGCACCCAGCAACCTTCTGCTTTGCACACTTCGGTAACTTTTCCAATCACCTTTACGGTTTTGGTATCTCCCGGTGTATTCAGGTTTTCTGCCAGGAGATCGGCAGAAACTGCATCGGCTTCAGAAACTTTAGCTCCAAAAATGGCACCTTTATCAGCAGTCACTTTTGGAGGCTGCGCCATTACAAGCACAGAAATAAAAAGTACAGGAAGTAAGGCAAGTATTTTTTTCATGTTTACTTTTTTCTAAAGTTAAAGAATTAAACAATTTTCTCCACCTGCATATAACTTAATTCTACTGGAGTAGCACGGCCAAAAATTTTCACCTGCACTTTCAACTTTTTCTTCTCATCGCTCACTTCCTCTATCACACCATTAAAGTCATTAAACGGCCCATCAATAATTTTAATGGTT
>DGQO01000066.1:6398-7398 GCA_002400445.1 Chitinophagaceae bacterium UBA4412 | reverse complement strand
CCTGCAGGCCATCAACGAGCAGCAACAGCTAGCATTAAAAGATCAAAACACAGAACTGGAGAAGCGGGTTCAGGAAAGAACGCTGGAGCTTTCTGAGCAGAAAGAAAACTTACAGATAGCCCTTACTGATCTTAAGAAAAGCCAGCTTCAATTAATTCAAAAAGAAAAGATGGCTTCCCTGGGTGAAGTGGCATCGGGTATTGCGCACGAGATACAGAACCCATTGAATTTTGTAAACAATTTTGCAGACATCAGCACAGAATTATTAGGCGAACTAAAGCAATTAATTGCTGCGCAATCTTTAGAGAAAAATGCATCGGAGGAAATGGGTTCACTTACCGATGATTTAACCGGGAACCTGCGAAAAATTCATCAGCATGGTCAGCGGGCCGAAAGTATCGTGAAAGGGATGATGCAGCATGGCACAAATANNCTGGCGAAGGTAGAAGTAGTGCCCGAAGATATTGGCAGGGCAATCACCAATATCTGCAACAATGCTTTTTATGCAGTAATGGAAAAAGCAAAAACATCTCCGCTGAATTATCAGCCTCAGGTGTGGACGACTACCACCAAAGAGCAAAACAAACTAAACATAATCGTTAGAGATAATGGCCCGGGAATACCTGAAAAATACCTGGACAAAATCTTTCAACCTTTTTTTACGACAAAGCCCACAGGTACCGGTATCGGGCTTGGTCTCTCTATGGCTTATGATATTATAAAAGCACACGGAGGAGANNTACCAAGGCGAAATAATCTCAAATTCCTGTCCATCTAAATTTGCATCAATGAGTATCTGGCAACTCAATCTTAAATTCTTTTCGTAAAAATCCAGTTTGTGCAGTGTACTTTCTTCATTCCGGTTGGTTTCATCTACCAGGTTTCCTTTAGATAATATTTTTATGGTGCAAGTGCCACAACGGCCCTGTCCGCCACAGTCGCCAAAAAAATCAGGAAAAATTTTGTCCTTTAAAAGCAGCATCAGGTTTCTATACTCATT
>DGQO01000066.1:5046-6286 GCA_002400445.1 Chitinophagaceae bacterium UBA4412 | reverse complement strand
ATCATAATGGGCAACACACCATCTACAACGGAATGTTCTTTTATACCTTCTACAGAAATCGTAGGACCATTCTTTACCACGAAGGGTATGAACCGAACACCTTCTTTTCCGCCGGGATCTTTACTTACAATTTTAAGCGTATGTTTTCCATCTACCATTTTATTGGTATTCAACTCAAAGTTTACCGGGCTCAGGAATTCTCCGATCGGTTCTGTTTCATCATCCAGGAAAATGATAATGCTACTTTTTTCACTCATCTTATTGCTGATTTAAAATGAAATATTTTATATGGTTATCATTTTTTTCGCCTGGGCGAATCAACCATTTTATTGAAAAGAATAAGGTAAAGATCACCACCAGGCTAATGCTGCCGATGATTAAATAATCCCAGTTACTATCCGGGCCAGCGCCATGCGTAATGCCTCGCAAAAGTTTTGGTTGTTGCTTTTCGCAAGCAGGGCAGGCGTAGGTAGCCAAGCTGATAAAAATGATCAATAAAAAACTGGTTACTTTTTTCATAATTATAATTTTAAGGCTTGGCCTGTAATTTTACAAAATCCATAATTTTTTTAATCTCGGCAGCAGTTACAGGTTTTCCTGTATTGCCCCAGCTACTCCTCTCATAGTTTATAATAGCGGACACTTCATTTTCAGTAAAGTTTGCCGTAGTTCCTACCGCAGGCATAATACCATATTCTGCCCGGGCATCGTAGCCATTCATAATAATGGACACATATAATTCCAAATTATCTCCCTCTACAACCGGACTATTTTTTAGAGGCGGGAAAGCTCCTGGTAATCCTTCTCCACTCTCCTGGTGACAACTTTGGCAATTGGCTGTATACAACGCTTTTCCATCTGCTGCTGGTGCTCCGCCTGTAGCTCCTCCGGCCGCTGCATTTGCTGCAGCCTCCTGCTTACGTTTGTATAAAAATTCCGGGGTTACGGTACCATCGGGCAGCTTCACTTGTTTTAATGATTGCAAATAGGCTACCAGGGATAATGCATCCTGGGTAGCCACCACCTTGCCTGTTCTGCCCCTGGTATAGGCTGCAGGTACACTTACAACAACATCGTTTGCAGCAGGTTTTTCTTTATAAGTAAATAACCAGGGATAACCAGGCATAATAGACTCTTTTACCACAATGCGGGGATTGTATAAATGCACTAAGTTCCAATCCAGGCTTGGCTGGCGATTGCCCACATCTGTAAGATCCGGGCCCGTACGTTCAGTGCCCAT
>DGQO01000066.1:0-4880 GCA_002400445.1 Chitinophagaceae bacterium UBA4412 | reverse complement strand
TTAAAAAAATCCATGTTGAATATTATTTTTTGCCCTCCGGCATTAATCAATAGTTTCTAATTTTTGAATAGCGGCTTCGCTCACATCTACCATCTTGTATTTGTAGATCATTTTATAAATATTATAGCCAAAGAATAAATGGGAAATCCACATCAGGCTTCCTCCAATNNGCCATGCTGCTCACGGAGTCTATAAAAGGTTTTCCATCCATCCACATTAATCCTCTTAAAGTACTGCCATACATCAGCGGAACGGTGTAAAACATCATACCGATGAGGGCCAGCCAAAAATGTGCACCAATGGTAATCTGTGGAGGCTCTTTTCCTGTAAGCCGCGGTATTACCGCATATACACCTGCCCATACAAAAAAGGTGATAATACCATACATGGTGAGATGGCTATGTGCCACGGTAAAATCTGTAAAGTGCCAGATGAGGTTTGTACTTCTAAACGCTTCTGCAGTTCCCTGAAGGGAGCCCGTAAAATAAAAGATGATACCCACTAAAAAGAAAGGCAAGGTATAACTGCCGGCCACTTTATGCCAGCCACCTTTGAAAGTGAGAATGAAGTTAGTGGTACCAGCCACTACCGGAATAACCATACCCACACTTCCTACAATGGCCGTTGTTTGTAACCACCAGGGAATACTGCTAAATACAAAGTGATGCGAACCGATTAAAGTATAAAAAAGGATCTGCGTCCAGAAAGCGAGAATACCCAGGCTGTAAGAATAAATGGGCACATTTAATTGCTGCGGTAAAAAATAGTAAACTATACCAAGCGTAAACATCATAAACCACATACCCACGCCCTGGTGCATGTAATAGCCTTGCAGGATAGTTTCGCCCAGGCCATTTTGCCAGTAAGGAATGTAAGCAGCAACGGTAATGACAATTCCAAAAATTACAGCCGCCACAATATACCAGTTGCTGATATATATTTCTTTCGTCGTTCGCCGGGCAATTGTTTTTGTATAATTTACCAATGTGATCACAATACCTACGGCAAACAAAAGCTGGATAGGCCAAATGTATTCCCGGTATTCACCACCACCATTATTAATGCCGGCCATTAAAAAAAGTGTACCTAAAACTACCGCCGAATTGATTAGGATTAAGGTGATCCAACCCCATTTATAACTAAACAGTTTTATATTACTTACGGTGGGTACAATGTAAAACCCAAGTCCCAGCATGCCTAAACTGGCCCAGCCCCAGAATACGGCATTGGTATGCACAGGCCTCAGTCTGCCGAAGCTTAACCAGCTTATCGTATCCACATCAGGAGCAACAAATTTAATTCCCACATACTCGCCGATGGTCGTTCCAAATATTAGCCAAAATGCAGCACAGCCAATGTACCAGATCACCAGTTTGCTTAATTGTGGATCTACACTCGGGCGAATGATGCTCTTCTTTTTTACAGCCACAAATGGTAATACACTGCTTTCATGATCTACTTTTCCGATAATGCCCCGTTCATCCCTTGCAGGTAGTTGTCCACGCAATTCACTACCCGATAACTTATAATTTAATGCTGCCAGCCTGCTCTCTAAACTTTTCTTTAATTCCTCTTCAGGCATGGCCTTTAGTTGTTGCGCTAAATCATCCGCCTCTTTCAACAGCATTTCATTTTGCTGCTTTCTTAGCATCCGGCTTATTTTTACATACATCAATACAATACCTGCCAGTATCGGAATGAGTAATAAGAGCACGGTAATGATAATACCTGCTTCGCTAAACAAGGAACCATTTGCCGCAGGCGATTTGTCTTGTGCAAAAGCAGATGGAACCCTGGCCAGACAGCCCAATAAAAAAAGTAGTAAAACTTTTACTGCCGCACTGCCTCCCGAGCCGGCATTTTTTTTGATTTCAACAATTTTTTGAATCTGTTCGCTATTCAAATTCTCGATGTATTTTTTCATTCTTTCAGTTTGCTTCAATTTTGTATTCGTTCTGTATTGCGATAAAATTCTCTGTATACGGATATATAAAAAAGTTACAAATCCTAATACGGTTAAAAAAGTTAGGATGGCAACTACGATCATTCCATTTCTGTTTTGCGGATAAAATGCTGGCTCCTGGGTGGTTTGCGCTATTAATAAAAAGGGCATTAGGAATGCCAGCATCACCAGTATCTTTTTTTGTGTAGCCCCAAAAGAAAACTTTACCATGTAACTATTTTTTATCTTTTAAGAAATAAACTCTGTTCAGCATATTATTCTCAAGCTGCATTCCCGCAGTTCATCAGCAGGTTAGTGCTGTCCACCGCAGCAGGTGCAAGGGCAGGGCTTTTAGATGAGCAACTATTAATTCTAAAGTGAAAGTTTTAAACTCATATTGTCAGCAATAGCCCTTCGCCATGTTTGCTATGCTATCATTGCCATAATTCGGAGGTAAACCAACTTGCCACCAGATCTTTGCAGAAAGAAGTAACTCCTTATGAGAGCGTAAAGCAAAGTTATGGCCATAACAGACTGTGTTGCATATGGCTTTCTTCAATTTCCTCTTTTCGACAACGGTGCTATGTACAGTTGCGAGGCCGGGCATTTAAAAAAAACAATGTGAACTTAACTTGCAAGTAGAAGGATATCAGTTCTATTGTGGTGCGATCTTCATGCCTTTACCAGGGACTTGATTTATTATTTTTTGAAAATATGTAACGATACCTGGATTAGCATTTTGAAACTCTTTTAAGTATAACATAAAAAAAGTTTCCAACTGCCTGCCCCGTGGCAGCAGTTGGAAACTGCTCAGTGAGATAACAACGATTTAAGAATTATCCCGGCACTCTCCTACAATATGATGGAAACTATCGTGGGCTTTTGTGAGCAAGGCCATTAGCGTGGCGTCGTCCTTTTTTCTATTCACCGCTTTCTGCAACGCTTTGGTTTGTTTGAATAATAGCTCAAGTGTCTTCCTGGTTTCAGCAACTTTAAATTCCGCCGGAATGGGCGATTTTTTCCATGATTTTGCAATCATTACCATACTATCTACTTTTTGGCGAATGGGCACAAAATTGCCTTCTTCTGCCGGGTGGTAAGTAGTAGACATGATGTGATGGAATGCCATTAACGGCTGCCATTCACCAGGAGCATTTTGTGCTACCGCAAAAAATCCTTGCAACAATAGGAATGCACTTATAATACATTTAAGTTTCATGGCTTTTTATTTAAGTTGAGAGAGGTATGACTTAGGGTCTGCTACAAATGCTGTTTTGCAATCAGGAGAACAGAAGCCAACTACTTTTCCTTCGTAATGTGCCGTGTCAGATACCCCAGCGGTAACAGGCATGTTGCACACAGGATCTGTAGCATAGTCAAATTTTACATCTTTAAATTTATCATGATCGTCGTGCGCAGGCATGGGCATAGCCGTAGTGGACGAATCTTTTTCTGGTGCTGTTGAGTCGGTTTTGGTTGATGTGTTGCAAGCCAGCAAAATAAATGCAAGCAGTACAACCGGCAAGGCTGTTTTTTTCATAATAATAATGATGTGTGATTAAATAATAAATGAGGTTTCCACATGGGAAACGCTGTAAACAAGTGAATGTACACTAAACCCGGGGCGGATGAAAAAAGGCAAACAACCGTGCAGGGTGCAAACGCTCTGCTCCGGCCATCATTAATTTTTCTGTGCTTGTGGGTAGGGGTTGAATAGGTTGAGGCAGCGCAACACAAAAAAGAATGTCTGGTTGTGGTTGTTTTGTGTTTTCCTGTCCGGCGTTGTTCTCATCTGCCTCCTGCATTTTTTTCATCATCTGGCATTTGCCATGGCAATGCAATGCAGGCTTTGCTTTATTCACGCAGTGTTGTTCATAACTGGCGGTGTGGCTGTAATAATCCATTAAAATAAATGGTTTATTAAAACTTTGCAGCGCAAAAGCCACTGCCAGCAGGATGAAAGCGAAAATGCGAAACATAGCAGTGCGAAAATAACAAAGAGCGCCGGAAATTCCACATGATCAGCGTCATATCCATTCATTTGATTTGCCCGCTTTATCCTATCTTTTCATCATGCAAAATAAGCAGCAGCTCCGCCTCTTTTCTTTTACGATGATTGTGATTGGCCTGGTAATCGGGATGGGTATTTTTAGAACAGCGGCTACAAGTGCGGCGGATGCACTTACTCCGGAAATTTATTTTAGTGCCTGGGTAGTGGGTGGCCTGGTGGCACTTTGCGGCGCATTGATTTATGCAGAAATTGGCAGCCGTTATCCTGTTACAGGTGGTTACTATAAAGTGTTTGCCNNGGGCTTATCATCCCAGTATTGCCTTTGCCATCAATTGTGTGATTTTGGTAAGCAATGCCGCAAGCCTCAGTGGTGTTGCGCTCATTGGCAGCGGTTATTTGCTCCGTCTTTTTCCGGGAGCGTTTACAGATATCCATAAAGCGCTGGTGAGTAGCGCAGCGATCATTATCTTTTATGCGATCAACCTGCGTGGTCTCCGCCTTAGCTCCCGCACGCAAAATATACTAATGCTCATTAAGATCGGCATGGTGATCGTCTTAATTTCAGCGCTCTTTTTTCCCGATGCCTATGCAAGAGAGACCGTAGTGGCGCCAGCATCTCCCATCCATTTTTCTGACTGGATTAAAAGCCTTGGTGTGAGCCTTATTGCCGTAACTTTTACCTATGGTGGCTACCAGCAAACCATCAACTTTGGTAATGAAGTGCAACAGCCGTCCCGCAATATTCCCAAAGGGATATTTACAGGTATCATCCTTATTATTATTTTATACATGCTTGTAAACCTGAGCTATTTTAATATCATTGGGTTTAACCAAATGAAAAACGAGCGGGAGATTGCTTATGTGGTTATTGAAAAAATTTCTGGCAGAACCGGTGCAGCCATTTTTTCCGCCTTTTTGTTTTTGGGG
>DGQO01000068.1 GCA_002400445.1 Chitinophagaceae bacterium UBA4412 | reverse complement strand
GGGCCAGCAGGGAAGGCCACAACGAGGGCCGCAGCAAAATCGTGGGCCAAGGCCTAACAGGCCGGATGGACCAGCGGGGGGTGAAGGGTAGCGAATTGAAATAAAAATAGCAATGGCCGTCATTTGAATTATGATGGCCATTTTTATTCCTCCACCTTCAAACTTAACGGAGACAAAAAGTTTGGCCTTATTGGGAAGTAGCGGAGTAATTCATTAATGTAAAGCCTACCTAATCCGGGNNNNCCCGACAATAATTAAAAGCGGGGGGAAACTCTACCATATTTTGGCAATAATCTATATAACCTTTCTCAGTTTGTTATATAAAACAAATGCCCAACTTAAATGACCAAAGCAGACCCGGAATCCAAATTATTTTTAAATACTTAAATCTATGAAAATGAGAGTCATTCAACAAAAACAGCTTTTGTGTTTATCGCTTACCGTAGGATTTTTTTTTACAGGATGCCAAAAAGAAAATTTCAACGAAGAAAATGCATTTGTAACAACTGCGCAAATAGAAAAAGCAAAAAAAGAAATTCAACGAAAAATTGAAACAAACGGCTATGAACAAAAATTTGAAATTCAAAAAAGACTAAAAACCTTATATACAGATATCCGCGGTAATATTGTCGAGAACCCAATTGGCCAGAATTTTACTTCAGTTTGTGATGGCAATGATCCAATTTATGTTGATGTTGCAAGCTATACAAGAGCCTATGTGTGTGGACAGGGTTACCAGCTTTCGGTTGAATGGATAGTTTCCTGGGATAACACAATTGTGTATCAACATCCCACCAATGCAGCCAATAAAACTACATGCACGTTCAAGGTTTCAATACCAGGAAATTCTAATGCATTTAATGATGTGGTATCAGCACCTCAAAATATAACAATAGTTAACTTGGGAAGTGATCCAGATAATGTAGGTTTTAGTCTTATTAGTATAAGGGCTACTGCAACGACAATTCTAAGTCCAACAATTGTGAATACCTCAGGTGCCGTCCTCAGGCTCGGCGCTAAGTTTGTGTCTGATTGCTCAGCTTTGGAACAATACTCTATCAGCCCTACGAGTGTGGTCGGTCTTGGATGGGACGTTGCTTTGAGCAGCGGTGCTTGTGATAGAAATGACAAAGCGTGGTTTCAGCAGCCAGGGATGTTAGGATATAGGCAAATAGGTGTGTTTGGATATGACCCACTTGGTCTTTGCAGTTCTTACACAGCAGGAGTTTCTCCCACACATCAATTAGTTCAATATAGTTTGGATAATGGTGCCAGCTGGAAAAATTTTGCCAGCACGAGCAGCCCCTTTTTTCCGCTAAATACGTCAACTTTTGTGACACGCACAGACTATGCAATCTCTTCGCAATTGCCTGTAGGAACTTATGATATCAAAGTAAGGTATGCAAATGTCGCATCTTCAGCTTCAATATATACCACATTGCCAGATGAGTACAATTCCTGTTTGACTGGCACTTGGCTCACCCCCCTATGGACGGTTGAGTCTTACCCCGGGGTTATTGTAAATTAATTTTTATCAAAATTAATGTTGGCAGCTTTGCTGCCAATATTTAATAAGCGTGGCTATGATTAAAATAAATTTCTTCATCGGCTTTTTTGCCCTAACACACCTGTTGGGTGTTTCGCAGCCAAAATGCATTGACTCCTTTGAAAATCGCTCATTGTATAATACCAGGTTTAAATATAATTTATCCTCTTTGCCTGTTCCGATAATAGGGCATGACTCGTGTGTTTTTTATAATGCGTCTTGGAGCATTATTAAAAAGAATAAATCTAATAATATCGAATGGGTAAGGAGTAGTGACCATCGCTTGGATGTTCAACAACCAACTGCTGATAATGCAACTATAGGAACTTTTGCAAATGAACAATTAGGAATTCCTGGCGGCGTCAGAGGGATATTTAAACTGTCATCATCGGGTAGTGTTTTATGGTCAAGACGAATAGAGGTTTCAATGCCGGAATTCAATAATCGTGGATATTTTGCTAATCTGCAAAAAGGAAATCAGGAAGACATTGTTTTGTGCAATGCCAGAGCGGATAAAATTGGAGTAACAATTTTTAATAGCGATGCCTCCATTGTAAAACTTTCAAAAAATTTCAAAGCTACATTTTCCCAGGGTGAAACTTTTCTTTCAAGCCGTGTTGTAGTAGCCAGTAACGCCATTTACATCTTTGCCATTACCCAATGCTACGAACTGTTACCGATTCAATTATCTCGTTGCAATTTATTGCTAATTAAACTTAATTACGAAACTGGTGCCTTAGAAAGGGTAGCATACTTTCATCCCAATGACGAAATTATAAATCCACGATTAATTCTTCAGGGAGTATTGTCATCCAGCATAAATGCAGTGATGATAAATAATTCATCCTTGTTAATTTCAGGCAGAAAATATACCTACGCACCATTTACCAATAGATTTTACACAATAAAGTTGGATACGACTTTTAATGTGGTTAAACATACAATTTACCAGGCGCCGGCATCGCACAGCTATTCTACTCCTGATGGATTAACAGTTCCCTCTATTGACAAAAACGGTAATTCTTTATTTGCTGCATTGAAAGACTCTGTCTCGCCAGGTTTTATAGGGACTTCTAATGAATGTTATTATTTTATGACAGATAGCAATTTAAACGTGTTGTCACAAAAACATTTGAACATAGCGCAAACCGGTTTTAACTCAAAAGGATATAGCCTTAATGCCGTTCCCTTGCTTAAATGGAACAATAACGCTGAGATTGTTTTACATACTGCCGGATCAGAAGCAGATTCACTCCTTCACATCGTAGAAATACCATCAAAATTAAACGAATCCCCATGCCTGGGTGAGAATAACCTATTTATTACGACAGACACACCTACAATTTCAAAGCTTACACCACCTATCCTTACAACCATACCTTCTGCAACTTTAAACATCAGTACATACCACTTACATCTCTACAATACCAGCTTAGAAGAAAGTAAATTTTGTGTACAAAAAAGCATTTGTGACAGCATCAACATAAAAGGCAATCCAAAATTCTGTTTACCGAACGACTCCACCACTTTCACAGCCTATAAAAATTCTTTATGCAATCGCAGGTTGTTATGGGATATTGACTCCACAGCAATTAAGATTATATCACAGCCAACTGACAGTACTATAAAGGTAAATTTCCTAAAACCCTATAAAGGTTATATCAGGGCTTCTTTTGAAGGTTGTGTATTAAAAGATTCTTTGTTTATAGATGTAAGCAGCCCAAAGCAACCTCTATCGCTTGGCAAAGACAGCATGCATTGCCCGGGCAAAACAATTACTCTGGATGCAGGTGCAGGTTTTAGAACTTATCAATGGCAGAATAATAGCAGCAATCAAACATTTACTGTAACCAACCCGGGCTTATACTTTGCAGAAGTAACAGATAGCTGCGGCAATATTTTTCGGGATAGTATTCTTATTAAACCAATGGATGTAGGCTTCAATCCTTCTTACCCCGGTACTATATGCCAGTACGATACGGCTTTTTTACCCGTTCATCCAAAACTATATGATTTCACCTGGTCTCCATCGGGCGATGGCTTGTTCCAGAACAACCGCTTGAAGTTTTTTCCTTTGGCATCTACAACCTTCAACGTTACCGCCACAAGACTTCCCGGCTGCCTGCTTACTGATACGGTTTTAATTGAAGTTGAAAAATGCCCGATTTACATCCACATACCGAACGCCTTCAGCCCGAACAATGACGGCAACAATGATTTGTTTAGACCAATCATTAGCGGCCCGATGCTGCGCTACCGATTTGATATTTATAACCGGTATGGCCAGCTTATATTCAGCACAACCGAAACCGGCAAAGGATGGGATGGCACCCTTAGAGGTGCTGTACAAGAGGCTGGTGTATTTACATGGACGTGTACCTATCAATTTAAAGCACAGCCGTTCAGACAAAAGAAGGGCACCGTTATGCTACTCCGGTAGCTACGTTATAAAAAATTAAAAAATAAGCCATCTTTGCGCTTAAAAGGTTTCGTATCTATGTCCATTGTAGTAAATCATCTGAGCAAAAATTACGGCGCACAAAAAGCGGTGAACGATATTTCTTTCCGCATTCAAAAGGGCGAAATTGTTGGCTTCCTTGGCCCGAATGGGGCAGGCAAGAGCACCACCATGAAAATGATTACTGGCTACTTGCAGCCCGATGCGGGCAGCATTGAAGTGTGCGGCCTGTATACCAATGAGCACGCCACTGAAACTAAAAAGAAAATAGGCTACCTGCCGGAAGCCAATCCGCTTTACCTGGAAATGTATGTGCGGGAGTACCTGGGATTTATGGCCAATGTGCATCAATTGCAAAACGCTGAAGCCCGCATAAAATCTGTAATTGAAACCGTGGGTCTCACCCCCGAAGCGCATAAAAAACTTGGGCAACTGAGTAAAGGTTATAAGCAAAGAGTGGGACTCGCCTCGGCCCTCTTGCATAACCCGGAAGTACTCATCCTGGATGAACCCACGAGCGGCCTGGACCCCAATCAGATTGTAGAAATCAGGAATGTCATTAAAAATCTGGCGATGGATAAAACGATTTTGTTTTCCAGCCATATTATGCAGGAAGTAGAAGCCATCTGCGATAGGGTGATCATCATTAATAAAGGAAATATTGTGGCCGATGATACGCTTATAAAACTGCAGCAACAGCGGGAAGGCCTGGCCATGGTGCAGGTCATTTTTAAATCTGCGGTGCAGCAAGACTTACTAAGCGGAATCGTAACAGTACAGCAAGTTCAGTGCTCACAACCCGGCGAATATCATATCATGACCAATGATGCAGACCTTGTAAAAAAAGCCCTGCTTCAGTTAAGCATACAGCATAACCTT
>DGQO01000239.1:10454-12221 GCA_002400445.1 Chitinophagaceae bacterium UBA4412 | reverse complement strand
TTAACCTTGGCTTTATTTTTGACTTTTATAGCACACCTCGTCACCTCCTGAAGAATATTGTTTAAGCAAAAGAAATTTTACATGAAGCAAATTCTGTTTTTTGTGGGCTTTGCCATCAGCTTTGTGCTAATGCCAGGCTACTCGGATGCTCAAGTGCAAACGCCCAGGTATATTCAAACTATTACCAACAGTAATGCCTACTACGAGTATGTTCCACAGGGTTATCCAGAGCCCGGAAAGAAATATCCCTTGCTCATCTTTCTGCACGGCAGTGGAGAACAAGGCCCAGGTAACGAAGCAACACTTCCGAAAGTGCTGCGGAACGGGCCGCCGAAGTTGATTAACAATGGTACATTTCCCACCAGTTTTACGGTGAATGGTAGTACCTATAAATTTATCGTGATATCTCCCCAGTTTGTAGTTTGGCCTACAGAAGAAGATACAGACTCCATCATTAACTACATGATTTCTCACTACCCCGTGGATATCGACAGGGTGTACCTTACCGGCTTAAGTATGGGTGGAGGTACGGTGTGGAATTACAGCGGAATCAGCCAGGCGCACGCCAGCCGTTTAGCTGGGATTGTACCGGTATGCGGAGCCGGTTATCCGTACCAGGACTATGCGGTGCGGATGGCTGCCAATAATCTTCCCGTGTGGGCAACACATAACGTAAATGACCCCACTGTGCCATCCTACTATACCGTCGATTATGTAAACCGAATGAACAGTGCACCAAAACCACCGAACCCTTTAGCAAAAAAGACCATTTTTCAAAAAGATGGGCACGATGCGTGGACCACCACATACGATCCTGCGTTTAAAGAAAATGGATTGAATGTGTATGAATGGATGCTGCAATACCGTCGTTTTCTAAGCGTGCTTCCGGTTACGGGTTTGCAATTTTCTGCAGCGCTGGCAGAAGGAAATCATACAACCTTGCATTGGAGTACCATTGCTGAATACCAAAACCAGGGTTTTAGGATTGAACGAAGTGCAGACGGAGTATTGTTTTCGCTAATAGCTACGATAGCCAGTACAGCAATAGATGGCTCAGGTGCCAGCTATGTGTACAGTGATATTGATCCGTTACCCGGCCTGAGTTATTACCGGCTTGCAATGCTCAACCGGGATGGCACGGTAGCCTACAGTAACACGAAGGATGTGCGCAGGATAGGAGCAAAAGGAACCATTACGTTATTTCCAAATCCTGCCGGCAGCGAGATTCAGATGGACATTGCTCCAGAAATGAGCAACAAAGTTTTGCGTATCGCCAATGCAGCAGGGCAGCAGGTAATGAAAATAAAGTTAAATGGCAGCGCAACAGTTACCTTAAATATTGCCAAACTTAGACCGGGACTGTATTATGCTATTCTTGGTGATACTGAGCCGGTGAGCATCAGCTTTGTGAAATATTGATAAAGTGATATCGTTATTGCTGGCTGGTTTTAAAGCCCAGGCTTTCTACAGCGCTCACAGCTATGAGGTGATCGTTTTCACTCCTGCCAGCACCAGATACACCAATACTTCCCACGAGCATGCCATCTTTCCAGATAGGAACGCCACCGCCTAATAATAGCAGTTCGGGCAATGTATTTAGATTTTTGGCATCCACACTTTCTGCAGCATTTTTCATCAATACAAAACTTGCCGTTTTTGTAGATACGGCCGTGTATGCTTTTCTCCGGGAAGCCTCTGTGTTATGTGGCCCCACATGATCTCCTTTGAGAAGCAGTAATGTAACACCGGATGCATTCAGCACCGCCA
>DGQO01000239.1:0-10448 GCA_002400445.1 Chitinophagaceae bacterium UBA4412 | reverse complement strand
AGAAAAGTAACAAGGCTATTACACTTAGAATATTTTTTTTAAAATGCATGCTATTATTGTTTTTGAAACGCTGTATGCAGCAGTAAACATTCTTTGTATGTAAAAGTTCGGCAGCAATGTGTTAAAGGAGACATTGGCTGATGCTATCCCCGCAGCTTAAAGGCTTGCGTTGAAATCAGCCACAAATTGGTTTGGATCGTCGGGAGTTAAGATGATTTTTTTATTGCCGGCAGTTTTAATGAGAACGGTTTTATCTCTCCGGGTAGCATACCAGGTCATGTTTCCCAGTTTTGCGTTGGCAAATTTTCCAAAATATCCGAAGAGGCCGCCCACGCCAAAAGTACGGATAGACCAGTAGAGCGCATCTTTTTCCAATACTTCCGCAGAGATCATTTGTTTCCGATCGATTTTCACATCCGGAAAAATACGGTGTATAATGAGTTTTTCACGATCCAGGGTATAAGAAACAGGTCGGAATGCAAAGGGTGTAAAATAAACTGCAGCAAGGAAAAGGCTGGTGAGCAGCGATACGCCTGTGCCATATTCTTCAAGAAACAGGAAGGGGCCAAGAATAAGTACGCCAAACAATATGGTAACTGCAATCGTGATAATCCTTGCCGTTTTATCTAGTGAAATTTTATAGTGCACATCAATAATTTAAAAATTAGGGCGTGTCCCTACCTGTGGCCGCTTTGGGCGGCCTGGCTGGGCCTGGCTGTACGCTGCAAGTCCTCGCCTTCCTGCGCAAGGGCCTGCGGGCTTTCCGCTGCCATCCCTCACGCAGTTCCTGTTCACAACAATGATCATGAGCCTGTTGTCTTTTTATTGTCTTTACAAGTCTTTCTTTGTGGGCAAGCCCGTGCCGTTTTTGGTAAATACTTCAATCACGCCATCCTTTCCGGATTCGCCATATATCTCCAAAGCTTTCTGGTCTTTAATGATATTGATGGATTTGATGTCCGTTGGTTGAATTTTCTTCAATCCTTCCATCGATGATTTTTTACCATCGAGAAATACCATTGGGTTGCTGCTGCTTTTTCCCGCTTCAATTTTTACATTATTCGATAGATACATCGTATCTGTACCGTTGCTATCGCTGGATACAATTGTAATGTTATCGCCCTGCAAATCATATTTCTTGCTCAGCTTTACCATACGCTCAGTGGGCGGTGGTGGCGGAGGAGGAGGGAGTGGTGCACGAGCTGGTGGAGGCGGTGGAGGCAATGGTGCACGAGCAGGTGGCGGCGGTGGCGGCGGCGGAGGAGCATTGAAATGAAGCCCAAGTGCATCAGTTTCTTTTGGAGAAAGCCTCACTTCGCTGTTATCCGCCAGCCGAAGAATAATTCTATGGAGCTCGTTGTTTTTGTAATCAAAATGAGCAGATACAATTTTTTGTCCCTTGTAAAACTGCGTTTGTTTTTTCGGTTTCTGCCCGGTATTTTCTGAAAGGTTCGGGTTGTTTAGATTGGCTGCAAACTGAGCAATAGCTTTTAAAATATTTTTTGCAAATGCGGTTTGCCCTTCGTCTGAGGATAAGTAATCCATATCTCTCCTTATACGCATATCCCCTGCTTCAATTAAAACCGCGGGGCATTTTGTTTCCTGTAAAACGAGGATGCTTCCCTGCCCTTGCACCGGCTGGTCTGCAATAGGTATGTTGAAATTTTCTTTAAAAATGCCGATCAATGCCGAAGCAAACAGTTTGCTGGCGAAAGCATTTTCGTACTGGTCTTTTGCCACAAGAACGGTGGCAGGAAAGCCAACAGGATTTTCAACCATGGGGCCACTACTGATGTGCAGTGCTATGAACAGGTCTGCCCCCTGTTGATTCGTAAATGCGGCTATTTCCTTTGGCGACTGATAGATATCTTCCAGGCGGGTAAAGATTAATTCAATATTCGGATCGGTATTGAGCGCTTTAATTTTTTTTGCCAGCAGCAGGGTAATATTTTTTTCCTGTACGTTATTGCCCGTAGCGCCGGCATCTGTGCCACCATGGCCGGCATTGATGACCACTTTAATCTTTTTGGCTACGGATAAGGATTGCTCATTTGCATGGTTGCTGAAACTAAAAATGGCAACTACCATACACAGTACGGGCAACACAAGTAGCCTGCTGATATAACTGGCCAATGGATTATTTTTCTTTGTAAGCATTTGTAGCCTTCTTTTAATAGGTGAATAAAAAAATGGATTGATACTGTTGAAATTTGTTTTAGGGTAACTGCTGGCCAGGATCATTGCAGCAAATGCAGTTGTATCGCCATCCTCAATGGCTTTTTTATCTGCAATAAATTCATGGATCAAATGCAGTTCTTTGCGCAGCAACCAAAAAACAGGGTTACACCAAAACAGGATGAGTACAATATTGAGGAAGATTTTATCGTGCGTATGTTTCTCCTGCACATGCACCAGTTCGTGCTTAAGGATGCGCTGCCCCGTAGCCGTTTCCAGGGCAATATCCTGGTTCCAGAAAATATTCTTAAAAAATGAAAATGGTGCCCGCTTATCAGAGGTATTAATAAACAGGATTTGCTCATGCCAGTGGGAAGGGCTTTGCTGCTTAAGCAGGTAAATCTTTAAGATGGCCCTTACAAAAAAGAAAGCGAGTACTGCACTTATGAGCAGGTAAAAACCAAATGCCATTTGTGTTGCACTCCAGGTGGCGCTATCGTTTTGCAAAATGGTATGCTCCGCAGATGGATAACCATTTACAACCTGGAGCAGTTTTACCAGGCTTGAGTTTTCTTCAGCCGCAGGCCGCCACCAGTTTAGTTTTAGCATGGGCAGGCAAACCGACAAGCCCACGATTCCCAGTAAGTAAAATCGGTTGTAGGCATGAAATCGATTATTGCGTAAGAAGAACCAATAGTAGGTGAAAAGGATAGCAGAACTGCAGATCATCTTCAGCAGAAAATAGCCAGGCACTTGCATAAATTATTTTTTGAAGTGTGCGTTATTTTTTATTTTTTAATTCCTTCAGGAGCATTTCCAGCTCAGCCACACTGAGGTTATTTTCTTTTACCATAAAGGAAACCGCATTGCTAAAACTGCCTTCAAAGTATCCTTTCACAAAAGTTTTCATGCTGTTCTTTTTATAGGCCTGCTTGCTCACGAGCGGCGCATACTGGTGCATACGCCCAAAGGCAGTAATGCCTACAAATTCTTTTTCCACTAAAATCTTAAGCAGGGTGGCTACCGTATTGTTATGCGGTTTGGGCTCGGGTAATGCCTCCATAATATCCCGCAGGAAGGCTTTCTCCAATTTCCAGAGTTCCTGCATAATTTGTTCTTCTGCTTTAGTAAGTTGCTTCACCATTTTCTTCCATTGAAATGTGAAACTAAAAAATTAGTTATAAAACTAAGAATTTAGTTATCCACAAAAAAATGGTTTGGAGTTGGCGCTTATGCTGGATGGGGAAATACTTTACGAATCGGACTGTTTCAGTTTGAGTAAGCAGGAACGGATCATTTCTACGGCTTCGTCTATGATATCCATTTTTGTTCTGAAAGCTAAAATGGCAATCCTGATTACAAAGCGCTTGTCTATGATGGAGGAGCTTAAAAAAACAGAACCGTCTTTGTGTATGGCATCCATCAGCAGCCTGTTTTTATGATCCGCATCTTTTTCAAATGGATACCAAAAATAACTGACAGACAAGTCTGGCTCCGGACCCAGGCAAAATCCTAATGCTGCAAGTTTGTTTCTGAAATACCTGGCCAGCAATAACTTTTCTTCCAGGCAGGCAATGAAGGGTTCAATACCGTGAAATTGCAAAGGCAGCCATACCCTGAGGCCCCTGAAGTGTTTGGTCAATTCCGGCGAAAGATTGGCAGAACTTTTTAGCAACTCATCGTTAGACACATCCTGCATATAATGGGCGGTATAATAATTTGACTGTAATACTGCCGCACTGTCTTTTATCAAAACTGCTCCCACGCCATAAGGAATAAATAATCCTTTATGCGGATCTACGATGATGGAATCTGCTTTTTCTATTCCTTTAAATAAATGTTTTTTAGAAGTCATGATAAAGAAACCGCCGTAAGCTGCATCTACATGAAACCAGGCTTTGTGTTTTTTTGCGATGGCTGCAATCTCATTAAGCGGGTCTACAGCACCCGTGTCTGTAGTGCCGGCAGTAGCTACTACTAAAAAGGGCAGCAGGCCTTTGGCTACATCTGTTTCTATGAGTCGTTCTAATGCTTCCGTTTTTATTTTATGATGGGCATCTAAAGGCACATATTGAGTGATCACATCTTCCAGCCCAATAATGCGCAAGGCTTTTTGCGTGGAATGGTGTACCTGTTCGCTTAAATAAACCACGTTTTTTTGTACCATTTCATTTTTAACCTTGTGCTTGTCCCGAGCAGCGGTAAAGGCAATGAGCGTGGAAATGGAGCCGCCGGACGAAAGGCAACCCACAGCATTGGCCGGAAAGGAAAAAACGGATTTCAGCCAGTTAATCACTTCATTTTCTATGCTGGCTGCGCCGGGTGCAGCGTAGCTCACACTTGCAAAGGGATTAGTGACGGCTGCTATAAAATCTGCAAGCGCTGCGGTGAAAACGCCGCCACCCGGGATATAGCCCAGGTGCTTTCCGGATGCCGCATTAATACCCGTTTCTGCTACTTCTTTTTGGTAAAGTTCCAGGAGCTCCGGCAGCGATCTTTTTTGGTTTGTTATTGCCAGGGAATTTGCCTCCCTGTCAATGAAAGCCTTCACCGTGGGCAGTCCTGATATAAAACGGTTAGCATAATCAGACACGTTCTTCATCATAACTAAACGCTCTGGCTCGGGCATGTCAAGTTGTGCACTGCGTTCATGGAGGTCTTTAAGTTTTGCAGTTATTTCTTCCGCATTCACCATAATTATTTTCTATTTTCTTTTGAAGGCGTAGTTCTTTTACAGAACGATACCCTGCTATTTTCTTTCCGTTAGTCTAAAGGCATTCTTGTAGTAATGGCTATCCTGTTCCAGCCATTGATGGCCACTACTGCCATGATAACCGCCGCCAGTTCAGCGGCTGTGAGATGGGAGGCTGCCGCATCATAAACTTCATCGGGCACATGTCCATTTGCAATTAAAGTCATGGACTCTACGAGGGCCAAAACAGCTCTTTCTTTTTCCGTAAAAAGGGTTGTTTCTCTCCATGCGTTCAGTAAAAATAAGCGTTGGGCTGTTTCGCCGAGCTGCAATGCATCCCGGGTGTGCATGTTAATGCAAAACGCACATCCATTTATTTGCGAAGCCCTTGTTTTAATGAGTTCATACAGCTTTTTATCCAAACCACTTTGCGCCAGGTATTTCTCCAGCCCAAGCATAGCTTCATAAGCTTTAGGATCTACCTTGGAAACATTTATTCTATTTTCCATTCTTGAAATTTTTTAAATTGAAAATTACCCCTGCTNNGGGGTAAGGGGAGGAGTTCGGTGTTGAATCACGATTCCGCATTCATCGGCTTGCCAGGGGCCAGGGAAACTATTTAACGATCATCTTGTTTAAAAGCCAATCTGCTTTGCTGAGGCGATAGACAAAATTCAATTTTGGTTGTTCTCCAAAATAGGTTACTTCCTGTTCTGAAATCTTTTTAATGCCGAGCCGGCCAATGGATACCTGGGAGCGGATATTTTCTGCGCCGATATGAAAATCAACTGTAGTCACAAATTGAAAAATATAATCCAGCATCAGCGCTTTTACCATACGATTAACGCCCTTTCCCCAAAAGGCCGTTTTAAAAAAAGTATATCCGATCAGGATACTGTTTTTTATTTCCTCATAGTCGTAAAAGCGGGAACTTCCTATAACCTCCCCTGTATTTTTATCTACAACTTTAAATGCGCCTTTGCTTTTAATGGCGCCCTCAAAGAAGTTGCGGAATACTTCTCTTTGCCAGCGCTCTTTGTTAGGATGCTGTTTCCAAATTTCAGGATCGGAGGCAGCAAGATATAGCTCTTCAAAATCTTCTTCACCTAATGGGTAAAGTAGCAGGCTGGTATTTTCCAGTGTTGGCTGAATATTGATCTTCATGCGGTGAAGTTAATAAGAGATCTCAGATGTAGCAGTTGTTCGTCCTTACAGCCCTTCCTCTAATTGATAAGCTTGTCGCACCAGGTAATGCCGCATTTCCTGGTCAGTTTCTGTTTCCAGACGATTGTAAATGTCAACGTACTTATTACTGCGATCACTAAAATCGTCGCTCGAGATGAGTGCGTCAAGCCACAAGGCAAAATCGGAAAGGTCTGGCTGCGAGCTGGAATATTCAAGTGCTACAGTGTACTCCGGTCCTGTAACATTGCTACTATGCCACATGTCAAGCGGGGTAATAGATCTGTCGAAAAATTTATCAAACCAGTAAGGGTTGGAGCAAAAAGTTTGCAACGCTTTTTTTTCTGCGTCTTTGGTCTTGCCGGTCTTGAAAAGAATAATGGTCCACTCGAAAAGAAATTCTGGAAAACCACTGTCGTCTGGAAAATTTTTGTGAAACCACTTGAGATATGTTAACCCGCCAGAAAAGTCGCCCAGCTCAATAAAATATTTTGTGGGCAGATAACGAAGCCCCCGGCTGTCGTCGTAGCAGCCAAACTTCTTTTTCTCAGCGGCAAGTGTTCGTTTAATATCAGCAATTTTCTTCTTTGCTCTCTCTATTTGTTTTGCTGTCATGAAGGCTGTGTTTCACCCTGAAACAGGTTGACCATCTTTGGTTATTAAAATGGGCATTGATCCTCAAAAGTTATCGGAGCACATAAAAGTCCTGGAAAAAATTATTGAAGGCTTTTCTCCTATCTTAAGTCAAACTTAAGCTTATTAAAAGAAACAATAAGGAGTTTGCTATATAGCTTTGCAAACTATAATATTTACTTTTATAAGGTATGAGAATATTAGTTGTAGAAGATGAAAAAGATATCGCTGGGTTTATAAAGGATGGTCTTGAAGAAGAAGGCTATGCTGTGGACACCACTTACAATGGTAAAGATGGCCTTGAAATGGCCCTTGGTAATATTGACAGCTATGATATTCTGCTTTTAGATTGGATGTTGCCCGGAATGAGTGGTATAGATATTTGCAGAAATGTGAGGAAAGAAAACAAGACTATTCCAATTATTCTCCTTACCGCTAAAGATACCGTTGATGATACGGTTTTTGGTTTAGAAAGTGGAGCGAATGATTATCTCAAAAAGCCATTTGCATTTGAAGAATTGGTAGCCCGGATAAAAGTGTTGCTAAGGAATAAAATTGGCGAGCATAATATTTTTAGTGCAGGTAATATCAGTTTGAATGTGGAAAAATATCAAGTATTCAAAAGCGGTATTGAGGTACAACTTACGCAAAAAGAATTTGCCTTACTGGAACATCTTTTAAGAAACAAGGGTAAGGTATGCAGGCGTACAAGGATCATTGAAAAAATATGGGACATACATTTTGACAAAGACGATTCTGTAATTGATGTGTTCATAAATGGACTACGAAAAAAACTAGATACGCAGGGGACGGAATCTTTTATACAAACGATACGGGGTGTGGGATACAGAGTTAATGAAGATTAAATGCCACAATCATTAAGAAATAGAATTACCAGTATTAATACACTGGTTGTTGCGGTGCTGATGGCTATAGCATTTATGGCTATTTATGCTGTGGTGAATTATACTGCCTACAGGCATTTGGACGATGACCTTGTCATGGAAAAAAATGACATTTTCAAAAGTTTGGATTGGACTAAAAACGGGGTAAGCATTACAAAAAAAATGGCCGAGAGGGATGAAGAAGAGCATTCTCAAATACAGGCAAATCCAACCTTCTTGCAAATAACCGATACAAAAGGACAAACAATCTTTAAGTCAAGCAACTTGCAAAGCGAACATCTTTTATGGAAAGGGAACGGTAAAAAGCATCTCTTCTTTAATGGGGAGTTAAATGGTCAGCGCTTACGTTTGGGCCAATTCCGACTGATGAATAATGACAGAGAAATTATCGGTTATCTCACTGTTGGTGTGTCAAGACAGGAAAGTTATGTTGTACTCATTAGCCTATTTTACATTCTTTTGACTGCTTATTTTTTTCTCTTACTTTCCTTTTTTGCCCTAATGTGGCTTGCTGCGTCAAAGGCTATTAAGCCCATAAAAACTTTAATGGCCGCCGCCTCGGGCATTAGTGCGAATAATACTCAGGAACGGCTGCCATTGCCGATAAACAAAGATGAAATCTGGCAGCTGGCAAAAACCATCAACCAACTTTTAGAAAGGTTAGATAGAAATATTCAACAACTAAAGCAGTTTTCTGCTGATGTGTCTCATGAAATGCGTACACCCTTAACTGCTATAAAAGGCACGTTAGAAGTGTTACTTTTGAGAGAAAGAACAACGGCGCATTATGAAGACAAGCTCAACGATGTGCTTACACAAACCAACAGGCTCGCACAATTGTACGATGAAATGCTCGAATTGGCTAAAGTGGATTCCGATGATTTTTCAGTAAAATCCAATCGCATTAATCTTTATTCATTTATTAGGCAAATAGCAGATAGCTATCTACAATTATTGCCAGGAAAGGATTTCAAATTGTCCATTGAAATTCCCGAAAANNTCAGGTGGAACGATAATGAAAAATGGCTCTCCATAAAAGATGAGGGTATTGGCATTTCCAAAGAACACCTGGCATATATTTTTAACCGGTTTTACCGGGTTGACATTTCACGAAGCTCAATAATTAGTGGCAATGGCATTGGACTGTTTATTGTAAAAAAGCTTTGTGATGTACTTCAAATCCCTATTGAAGTAAGGAGCGATGTAGACAAAGGCTCCGAATTTATTTTAAACCTTTCCAACAATCTTTAGCTAATCTTAATTTTTAGCTTATCTCTCTTGAAGTTTACCTGATACATCTTTGTGTTGTAAATTATTTTAGCACAATCAAAATTTTCACCATGAAAAAGAAAGTATCAGTATCAGTGTTTTTTTTACTAGCCACTACGTTAATAATTGGGGCATGTAACAGCAGTAGCCAGGATCCGGGTAAGGAATCAAACAGCAAACAAGAGAAAGCTGTGTCCAATAATTCTGAAAGCCAGAATCCGGAGGATACGGCACTAAACACTGCCCGCATGGCGTATGACACGACGGCCAAAAAATCTGATACGAAAAAGAAGAAAGAAAGCGAAGAGAAAGAAAGTGAAGAGAATGACCAAAAGGAAAAAAGAGAAAAGAGTAATTAATTTTAAAAAGATCTGAAACTTTAAATTATGAACGCAACACATATTCATCTGATTATTTCGCACCTGCCCATCGTTGGGTCTATATTAGGTGCTTTGGTTTTAGGGTTTGCTATTTTCCGTAAAAATAACGATACAAAACTGGCGGCCTATGGTTTGTTTATTTTAGCTGCCTTAGGCGCAGCTATTGTTTATGCCACGGGAGAAGATGCAGAAGAGTCCGTAGAAAAACTTCCTGGGGTTATGGAAAGTATTATTGAGAGACACGAGGATTTTGCAATATATGCTTTGATCAGTTTGATCGTATTAGGAGTAGCATCACTTGCGGCCTTATTTCTAAATAAAAAATTCGTTGCTGTCAATAAAACTATTTCTGTGGGCATTTTCTTTCTTTCCCTTGTAAGTTTTGGTTTAGTGGCTAGAACAGGTTATTTAGGTGGTCAAATCAGGCATACTGAAATAAGGAACGGGGCCCAGAATAATGACAGGGGAGATGCTGGCGGAGAACAGGATGATGATTGAAAAATACCATGAAAGGAAATGTAAAGTCTCAGAAATAGGGCGGTGTTTTGAATCGCTCTGAAACAGGCTGACCATTTTTGGTGATGAAAATCTTTTTCCTCCCAAATTTACCGGAACATTAATAGTAAAAAAAGCCTTCACGGCTTTTTTTGCGATTATGAAACGACAAGGCTCATTTTCTCGCAATGTTTCATGCGTTACCTTTTGTTGGATTACTTTTTTACAGGTGTTAGATGTTTAAGCACACAAAGCCATTTCTCATTTTCTCGTTTGTAAACATCTGTTATCCATTCGTCTGCTTCCATAGGTTGCCCTTGCCATGTTCCCGTATTTTGTCCACGACCTGTTACTAAAGCACTATCTCCATAAATTTTAACTCTTAAAATTTTCTTCTTCATAGTTGAGTGGGATAGCAGTCCCAGGTTTAAATCGCTAAAAAAACACTTCAGAAATGCGGAATGAATTTTTGCAGAAAGGAAAGAACTCTACCGGCAATTTGCTCAATGCATTTAAAAGAAAATNNGTTTTTATGAAACAAATGATCTCTCTCTTGCTATTTGTCTCAATCGTCGGGTATGGCATTGCACAAAATATTGGAATAGGTACTTCTTCACCTGTGGAAAAATTAGACGTGAACGGTGCCATTAAGATTGGTAGCTCCGCAGGGAACAATGCAGGATCCTTGCGCTATGCAGCCGGTAAATTTGAAGGTAA
>DGQO01000240.1:10407-20870 GCA_002400445.1 Chitinophagaceae bacterium UBA4412 | reverse complement strand
CAGCAGATTAATGAGCAATATCAGGGAAGAAAAAGGCTATACCTACGGCATTCACAGCTATCTGCAGAATCATATACAGGAGAGCGCCTGGATGATAAGTACAGAGGCAGGAAAAGATGTGTGCGAAGCCACCATCGACGAAGTGTACAAGGAAATGCAGTTGCTAAGAGATGAACCGGTAGATGCCGAAGAACTCTTACTCGTACAAAATTTTATGATGGGAGGAATCCTGGCAGACCTGGATGGACCTTTTCAAATCATGTCTAAGTGGAAGAATATTATCCTGAATAAACTGGATGAAAGCTATTTTTATGATAGCGTGAATGCCATCAGGCAAATAAACCAGGAGGAAATTATGAAGCTGGCAGATCGCTACCTTCATCCTGAAAAATTTTATGAACTGGTAGTCTACTAGCTGCCGTTAACTTTTAAACTTATTGTTATGAACTTTCTCATACGTCTTGTAATTACAGCCCTTGTGGCATACGGGCTTTCAACAGTATTATCTGGTGTGCACATTCCTGATTTTAAAGATGCTTTGCTGTTTGCATTAGTTCTTGCCCTACTGAATGTGTTTGTAAAACCCCTGCTCATTCTTTTCACCTTGCCCGTTACCATTGTTACGCTTGGCCTGTTTCTTTTTGTAATCAATGCCATTATTATTTTATTGGCTGATAAAGCCATGGATGGCTTGCGGGTTGATGGATTTTGGTGGGCATTATTGTTTAGTTTGTTGCTCTCCTTCATCTCTTCATTTGCCAATAGTTTATTTGAACAAAAAGGCAAATAACGAACTGGGTTCTTTCAAAAAACAATCATTGTTTCTTTGCCTTTTAAGGTGGAAATTGCAGTATGCATTTTCATCCGCAAGGTTTGTCTGCCAGCCAGCTTAAAGATTTATATAAAGCCATTCTTCTCCCCCGTATGATTGAGGAGAAGATGTTGCTATTGCTCCGCCAGGGAAAAATCAGCAAATGGTTTAGCGGCATTGGGCAGGAAGCCATCTCCGTGGGCGTTACTGCTGCGCTTGAGCAGGACGAGTGGATCATGCCACTGCACCGCAATCTTGGTGTTTTTACCGGCCGGAAAATGCCGCTGCATAAATTATTTATGCAATGGCAGGGCAATAGCGAAGGGTACAGCAAAGGGAGGGAACGCAGTTTCCACTTTGGTAGCCGGGAGCACCATATCTGCGGAATGATCTCTCATTTAGGCCCCCAGTTAGCCATTGCAGATGGCGTAGCTCTTGCCTACAAACTTGCTAAAACACAAAAAGTAAGCGTTGCATTTACAGGTGATGGAGGCACGAGTGAAGGCGATTTTCACGAGGCATTAAATGTAGCAGCAGTGTGGGATTTGCCTGTAATTTTTGTGGTAGAAAACAATGGTTATGGGCTAAGCACGCCGGTGAGCGAACAATACCGGTGTGAAAGTCTCGTAGATAAAGCCAAAGGGTACGGCATGGGCGGAGTGAAAATAGATGGAAATAATATTCTTGAAGTATATGATACGATAAAAGGGGTGCGAAACTATTGTATAGACCATCAAAAACCTTATCTCGTAGAGTGTATGACCTTCCGGATGCGAGGCCACGAAGAGGCCAGTGGCGTAAAATATGTACCCCCGGAGTTATTTGAAAAATGGCAGAAACAAGATCCCGTACAGAATTTTCAAACCTGGCTGCTTCAAAATGACATCATACAATTGGAAGAAGTTACAGCCATTAGGCAGGAAATAAAAAAATACATTGATGAAGAATTGCACACCGCAATGGGCAGCGGCAGCATTTATATAGATACTCTGGCAGAACTCAGGGATGTGTACAGCCCCTACAACCCCCGGCCAGAACTACTGGCAGAATCTCCCCAGGTGGATGACTCCATTGCACGATCAAATAAAACACAGAAAAAATTTATAGAAGCGATAAAGGATGGTCTTGTACAAAGCATGCAAAAACACGCTAACCTGGTACTTATGGGCCAGGATATTGCAACTTATGGTGGTGCTTTTAAAGTAACGGAGGGTTTGCTTGCAGCGTTTAGTGCAGAAAGGGTGCGCAACACACCTCTTTGCGAAAGTGCAATCCTCGGTACTGCGCTGGGCCTGAGCCTGCAGGGATTTAAGTCGATGGTAGAAATGCAGTTTTCCGATTTTGTAACTGTTGGTTTTAATCAAATTGTAAATAATCTTGCCAAGTTGCACTATCGCTGGGGCCAGAATGCAGATGTAGTAGTGCGTATGCCTACCGGTGCAGGCGTAGGTGCAGGGCCTTTTCACAGCCAAAGTACCGAAGCCTGGTTTAGCCATGTGCCCGGGCTCAAGATTGTATATCCATCTACGCCGCAGGATGCAAAAGGATTACTTATTGCTGCTATTAATGATCCCAATCCTGTGCTTTACTTTGAACACAAAGCATTGTACCGTTCCGTGCAGGGAGAGGTGCCGGATGCCTATTATGAAATAGAGATTGGCAAAGCCCGGCAGGTAATGGAAGGAGATGAACTTTCTATTATTACTTATGGTGCAGGTGTACAATGGGCGGTAAATTATGCTACCACACATCCCGAGACTTCTTTTGATATTATTGACCTGCGTACTTTGTTACCGCTGGATTATGCGGCCATACGGGCCACGGTGCAGCGCACTGGCAGGGTTTTGGTCTTGCATGAAGCCACACTTACCTGTGGCATCGGCGGAGAGATTGCCGCCTGGATCGGAGAAAATTGTTTTCACTTGCTGGATGCACCCGTAATGCGCTGTGCTTCTTTAGATACACCGGTCCCTTTTAATCCGGCGCTTGAGCAAAACTTTTTACCTACGGCCAGGTTACAGAAAGCCATTTTAAAATTGTTGGAATACTAATGGTAGAGCCTTTCATAGCCTGCTATTCTTCCGGCTTGAGGGCCGTACTGCTAAAGGGCATAATCTTTCGATACTGGTAAGAAGCTTCCAGCACATATTGCGTAAAAAGAATTTCGCTGCTGCCCGCTACAAAATCATAGGTGGGCCGATACCATACGATGAAAGTATCTAATGCTGAGCCACTCAAACCCGTAATTCGGCCAACGGTTATCTGGTTAAAACGATAATTGATATAGCGCTCCTGTTCCTGCACTTCCAGCCTTTGCCGAAAGGACTTTAAATTTTTATTTCTTCTGAATCGAAAAATGTTGATTAACTCATTGACGTCTGCCCCTACCGTACCCCCCGGACCAATATTCGTAGCAAAACCTGGCTTTTGATAGTCAAATACATCGGCATAAGTTTCCCGGTTTTCAATAGAGTCCTGTTTGTAAGATTTACTGTAAACAATTACCTCTCTTAGCACCGAATACTTACTTGGTACAGTTACATGAATCGAAACATCAAACTGTTCCGGATCAGCCATGTCTTTTAACGTAAAATATTGTGTAGGCTTGTTAAGGTATTCAAACCGAAGGGAGTCTTTGGGCCCAATAATAATCTGGTATCTCCCTAAAGAATCTGTGGCAGTGCTTGTGCCGCCTGTGCTTAAAACCATCACATTTTCCACTACATTTTTTTTGCTCTTGTCCATTACGGTGCCTTTTATAAGCTTTTGAGAAAAGCTTATACTTACAGCACAGAAAAATATTAGAAAAAGTAGAGCTATACGCACTTCACAAGTTTAAAAGAGGCCGTAATTTAGCACAGCGGTAAGAAATGAGCCTTTAGTTTAACGTGCCTTTCGCTTTTATAAAATTCTCTATCACCCGGGGATAATATGTGTGTTCTAACGCATGAATCTTCTCAGCCAGGCTCGTTGGCGTATCCGTTTCCGTTACTTCACACTCTTGCTGAAAGATGAGTTTCCCATGGTCATATATTTCATCTACATGATGAATACTTATTCCGCTCTTTTTTTCTTTATTGCCGATAACCGCCTCATGCACATACGCACCATACATTCCACGACCCCCGTATTGAGGCAGCAATGCAGGATGAATATTGATGATGCAGCCTTCCCAGTTTTTAATGAGGACTCCAGGCATTTTCCAAAGAAAGCCTGCCATTATGATATGAGTAATGTGCATCGCTTTTAATTCTGTTATATAGGCATCACCCTTAAAAAAGTGCTCTTTTTCTATCTGCAACACCGGAACGCCAAACTCCCGGGCAATGTCAATTACTCCAGCCCCTGGTTTATTGCACACAATTACCGCCACATGAACCTCAGGATTATGCTGAAAATGCTCAATAATGCAACGGGCATTACTGCCTGCACCGCTGGCAAAAATGGCCAACTGTGCAGGGGCATCATCAATTGAATTAAGATTTCCCGGCTTTTTACCGGCCATGCGGCTGAAGATGCGCAGGATATAATTTCTAAAAAAACGAAACTGTCCTAATGGTATACTCACCAGCATTACTGCCCCTGGCCAGGTAATGGTAAGCAATACAATATATAAGATTACCCATAGCACACCCTTTTCAAGCCCGGTATATTCCATCAGCTTCCGGGAAAGCATGCCGCAGAGGCTTCCTCCCACAGCAAAAGTGGTGAGCACAAGCACCAGGTTTACCGGGGTTACCTTCCATCGCTGCTGCAATTTTTTTAACATGCCGCAAATTTGCAACAAATCTCTCTTCGATGTGCATCAGTCATGCACAAAACCTAAAATCGTAACCAGATGGGGAAATGATAGGGATAAGCATGGTATATCATCTGCTAAAATGGATGGACTGGTGAAAGGAACGATTCGCCTCGTACGATGTGTTGATGCTAAAACAGAAAAAAACCAAAATAAATTAAACGTTCATTAATTCAAGTGCATTTTTTTTACCCAGTTTCAACCTTTGGCATGTTCTTTTGTTTAATATTCCCATAACAAACATTAAACAATTAGTCATTAAAAAAATCAAGTAAAATGAAATCTACATTCTCTTTCTCATTGAAACGCCTCATGCTGTTATCGATGATAATTACCTCAGCAGTTGTCTTCACATCTTGCAAAGACGATGAGGCTCCGGTAAACACGGCAAAAAATATTGTGCAGGTTGCTTCTGCGGATACTTCTTTTAGCATCCTGGTTGCTGCAGTTGTTAAGACAGACCTGGTAAATGCTTTGTCTGCAGCTTCTGCTAATCTCACTGTATTTGCTCCTGTAAACAGTGCTTTCAGGGCGATTGGTTACCCATCTGCTGCCTACATTAACAGCAATGTGACATCTCCTGCAGATATTGCAGCGTTGAAAAATGTTCTCCTTTATCATGTATTAGGTTCTAAGGTTCCTTCAAGCGCTATTACGGGAACAAATACGGGCGTTGCTACCTTAAAGGGAGATTCTATTTATGCTACAAAAAATTCCGGTGGAGTTTTTATTAATGGTGTAAAAGTGGTGCAGGCTGATGTAGCTGCTTCTAATGGCGTTATACATGTAATTGGATCAGTGCTCATCCCGCCATCAGGCAATTTATTAACAACTGCGGTAGCTCTTGGAGCAAATACGACCCCCTCTGGTTTCAGTTTATTGGTTGCTGCGGTGCTCCGTGCCGATGCTTCTGCTGCGGGAAACCCCATAAGTTCTGCTTTGTCAAGTGCAGGACCATTTACTGTATTTGCACCTACAAACCAGGCTTTCATTGATGCAGGATTCCCTACCACAGCCTCCATTAATGCCGCACCTGCTGCAGATCTGGCAAAGATTTTACTTTACCATGTGGTACCTGCAAGGGTTTTTTCTTCTGACCTGGTGAATAATAGTACACCTCTTACTGCACTTGGTGGAACGAATACGGTAACCATCACGCTACCTCCGGCAAAAGTGAAGGGTAAGGCAAATGCAACTGCTTCAAATATTGTTGCTGCAGATGTTGTAGCCACAAACGGGGTGATTCATGTAATAGACCGTGTGCTCCTTCCTTTGTAATCTGACTGGAAAACCATCATATAAAAAACGCCGAAAGCTTAACCGCTTTCGGCTTTTTGTTTTTTGTAACGTCTCAGAATCAGGAACTGCAGTTGGGTTTTTTGAGGAAAAACTTATGGAACTGCGCAATCGTCTCTGATGAAGATTTGTATTGTTTTGGGCTATAATTTAAAAAGCGATAAATGCCAAAAAAACGCCAATTTCAGTTGAGGCACAGGGCAACAAAGAATCGAAATTAAAGAGATATAAACACTTTTTAGTCTTTTAAAACAATCAAAAAAGTCATTTACAAACGCATGACAAAGGCCTTTAAATTTTCCGTGCAAATCGCTGAAACACAGTCTGGATAAGGAAAAAAAAATTTAACAAATGTTGATACTTTGTAAGCGTCGTACCTTATTTTTGCAGCCGAGTAAGGATATTTTTCCACATTAGCCCCGATAACTGTATGAGTTCTAGAAAATTCAGTGTCAAGATATTTGTAAGTATTTTTTTTGTTGCCTCTCTTTTCCTCTCAAATAATTTGATTGCTGCCGACGGTGAAGCCCTTTTCAAAGCAAATTGCGCTAACTGTCACAAGCCCGATCAAGACTTTGTAGGTCCCGCCTTGAAAGGCTGGGAATCCAGGATCCCTGATCCGGACTGGATTTACAGATGGATAGCCAACCCAAGCAAGGAAATTGCCAGTGATGCCCATGCTAAAGCTCTCTTTGAGAAGTGGAAGCCCACCATGATGCCGGCTTTTTCTAACCTGAAGAAAGACGAGATAGACGCCATTATGAAGTATGTGGATGATTTTGCTCCACCAGCTGCACCTGCTCCTACTCCTGGGGCGGCTGCCCCTGCGGATACTTCGGATAACTCTTTACTTTTTGGTATACTCACCCTTGTGTTAGCAGTCGTTGCCTTTATCCTGCTACAGGTAAATAGTAGCCTGCGTAAACTTACCGACGAAAAAGAAGGTATTTACCGTGGAGAGCCTGTACCCTTTTACAGGAATAAAACTTACCTGATGTTGGGTATCCTTTTCTTGTTCTTGTTTGGAGGGTATTATACCATTGAAGGCGCCATCGGGCTTGGCCGAATGAAAAATTATCAACCAGAGCAACCCATCTATTACTCTCATAAAGTGCACGCTGGTGTAAATCAAATCAGTTGTCTTTATTGTCATGGCAGTGCGCAGGAGAGCAAGCATGCGGGTATTCCTTCCGTAAATGTTTGTATGAATTGCCACATGGGAATCAAAGAATACAAAGGAGATAAAATACTGAGAGAAGATGGAAGTGAAGTAGACGGAACTGCAGAAATTCAAAAGCTTTATGCCTATGCAGGGTGGAATCCCTCAGCAATGGCTTATAATCCTGACAACAATGGGGATGGTATCCCAGATGGTGCCCGGGAGATAGAGTGGGTGAAAATTCACAATTTACCAGACCATGTGTACTTTAACCATAGCCAGCACGTAAATGTGGGCAAGCAACAATGTCAAACTTGCCATGGCAATATCCAGGAAATGCCTGAGGTGTACCAGTTTGCTGATTTAAGCATGGGCTGGTGTATCAATTGCCACAGGGAAACCAAAGTGAACTTTAATGTAGACAGTACCGGAAACAAATTCTATAGTATTTACGAGAAATTCCACCAGGATCTTAAAAATAAGAAAATGGACAGCGTGACTGTAGAAGCTATCGGTGGCACAGAATGTCAAAAATGCCACTATTAATTGCCTGAACCACTGCTAATCAACCTGTGATTTTTTAAACAAGGGGAGGCTAGCCCGGCAGATCGTCAAACCTATCGAATAGTAAAAAATTATGAATAAAAAGTACTGGCAAAGTTTTGGAGAACTCACACAATCAGAACACCATCTGCAGGCATCTAAAGATGAGTTTCAGGAAGAGTTGCTACCTATGGCAGACCTGGAGGAGAAAGGCATTTTAGATTCTCCCACGCCAAGAAGAGATTTTTTAAAATACCTCGGTTTTACCACGGCCGCTGCAGCCATTGCTGCTAGCTGCGAAGTTCCGGTACGCAAATCTGTACCCTACTTAAACCGGCCGGATAATGTAACACCGGGCATAGCTAATTACTACGCTTCTACTTATGTAAATGGCGGCGATGCCATTTCCGTAGTGGTAAAACAGCGGGATGGCAGACCTATTAAAATTGAAGGCAACGAACTTTCCAGTATAACAAAAGGTGGTACAAGTGCACAGGCACAAGCATCTGTGCTGGATTTATACGATCCAACAAGGATCAGGCATCCCCTCCAGAAATCTGGTAATGAATTTAAGGAAGTACCCGGCTTTGATGCGTTTGACCGTTTAGTAATTACTGCTTTGGACGGCCTCGCTGGCAAACCTGTAGTGTTGCTCACTTCTACCATCACATCACCAAGTACATTGCAAATTATTTCGGAATTCCTGGCCAAATATCCCGGCAGCCGTCATGTACAATATGATGCCGTAAGCCATAGCGGGATGTTGATGGCAAACGAAATGAGCCTTGGCAAAAAAGCCATTCCATCTTACCAGTTTGATAAAGCAAAAACCATTGTAAGTCTCGGGGCAGATTTCCTCGGTACCTGGCTTAGTCCTGTAGAATTTAATAAGCAATATTCACAAAACAGAAAGATCACCAGCAAGAACCCTCAATTGAGCCGTCACTTTCATTTTGAAAGCATGATGAGTCTCACAGGGAGCAATGCTGATGATCGTTTTACACATAAGCCATCAGAAGCTGGTGCTGTAGCACTTGCCTTGCTGGCTAAACTGGGCGGGAGTGTAACCGCTCCGGCGATAGCAGATGCAAGATTGAATAGTGGTATTGATAAGGCTGCTAAAGCATTGCAGGCTTCACAAGGTGCAGGCCTGGTAGTATGTGGTAGCAATGATGTAAATATTCAACTTATTGTAAACGCTATAAATAGCGCCATTGGTGCTTATGGCAGCACCATAGATTTTGGCACATCCATTAATACCCGCAAAGGCACGGATACGGATATGATGCGTTTACTCGCAGATATGAACGCTGGCGCTGTGGGCGCTTTATTGGTATATGATTGTAATCCCTGCTACAATTATATCGACGCAAAAAAATTCACAGAGCTGCTTGCAAAAGTACCCGTAACCGTTTCTTTCAGCAGTTCACTTGATGAAACAACAGAGCAGTGTAAATATGTTTTGCCTGCTCACCACTGGCTTGAAAGCTGGGGAGACGCTGAGCCGAAATCTGGGTATGTGAGCATGATACAGCCGGTAATAAATCCATTGTTTAAAACACGTCCTTTCCAGGAATCTTTACTAAAGTGGATCGGCAACATTACTCCATATGATGCATACTACCGCAATTATTGGACGGCCAGATTAGGTAGCACAACCTTATTTGAGCAGGCTATCCAGGATGGTGTAATAGAGCAGGCAACTGCTTTGCCTTCAGGGGCAAGTTACAACGGCGGAGCCTTAGCTGCTGCCGCTGCAAAAATTGCCGGAGCAAAGGGAGGAAACTTAGAAGTGGTGCTTTATCAGAAAGTATCCATGGGCAATGGTAGCCAGGCAAATAACCCATGGTTGCAGGAATTGCCTGATCCCATCTCAAAAGTAACCTGGGATAATTATGCGATGATGAGCCCGGCTCTTGCTAAGGCCCTTTTAGGTCTGGATGTTTTAAACAACCAGCGCCAGGCAGATTCTTATGAAGTAACCCCAGAGAAGCCCGTGGTAAAAGTTACGGTAAATGGAAAGTCGCTTTCCTTACCAGCGCTCATCATTCCGGGACTCAACGAAAATACAATTGCCATTGCACTTGGTTATGGTCGCAAAAGTGCCAGTTCAAACCAGGATGAAGTGCTGGAGAGAACAGGTCGTGCCGCTACGGGTGCCGGTCAGAATGCATATACTTTTCTTTCTTCAGATGGGGTGACATTTTTGTATAATGCGCCCGCTACTGCTGAAAAAACCGGCGACAAATATCCGCTTGCACAAACACAAGTGCACGGCTTTACAGAAGGCCGCCCGGTGATATATGAAACTAATCTGGCTAGTTATACTGCTGACCCGCAGGCACTTCTTGCAGAAGCCCGCCACGAAAGAGCGGCGATTACGCCTACCGGAAAAACAGATTTCGTAAAAGACGCCACCATGTACCCGGATTATGTGAAGCCCGGTATTAAATGGGGTATGAGTATCGATTTGAATACCTGTACAGGTTGCAGCGCTTGTGTAGTAGCATGTACCGCAGAGAATAATGTGAGTGTAGTAGGTAAAATCCAGGTGCAGCGGGCACATGAAATGCATTGGTTACGCATCGATCGATATTTTACCGGAGATGTGCAAAATCCAGATGTCATTTTTCAGCCGATGCTTTGCCAGCATTGCGATAACGCACCTTGCGAAAACGTATGCCCCGTATCGGCCACCAACCATAGTAGCGAAGGCCTTAACCAAATGGCATACAACAGATGCATTGGTACAAGGTATTGTGCAAATAACTGTCCGTTTAAAGTGCGTCGTTTTAACTGGCTGGACTACAACGGTGCAGATAGTTTCCCAGACAACCAGAAAGCAATTATTGGAT
>DGQO01000240.1:0-10381 GCA_002400445.1 Chitinophagaceae bacterium UBA4412 | reverse complement strand
CAGGATCCCACGATGGTTCGTAACGTGAAAACGGCTTGTATGCAGGCATGTCCCACCAACGCCATTATGTTTGGAAATGTAAATGATAATGCAAGTGAAGTGAGTAAACTTCGTGCTGATGATACCCGTACTTTTTATGTACTGGAGCAATTGCACGTATTGCCCAATGTGAGTTACATGGCCAAGGTGCGGAATACAGACAGGCATATCGGTATGGAAGAAGAGGAATCTGCTACAACAGGTGCGGGTGCACCGGCAGAACATGCACATTAATTGAACACGAAAAACGAATAAGCTGGCAATCAGGTTAAAGCTAATTACGACTATGTCATTACTCAAATACGAATCGCAACAAAGGGAACCACTGGTAGATGGTAATAAAGATTATCACCAGATAACCGAGGACATCATAGGGCCGATAGAAATGAAACCCGGCCGTTTATGGTATATCGGTTTTTTCATCAGTGTGGGTTTATTGCTGTTTGGCGTTTATTCTGTTTACCGTGAAGTGGTATACGGTGTGGGCCAGTGGAATTTGAATAAAACGATCGGCTGGGGTTGGGATATCACCAACTTTGTGTGGTGGGTAGGTATCGGTCACGCCGGAACCCTGATTTCTGCAATTCTGTTGCTCTTCAGGCAAGGCTGGAGAACAGGTGTAAACCGTGCAGCAGAAGCCATGACCATTTTTGCGGTAATGTGTGCCGGTCAGTTTCCAATATGGCACATGGGTCGTGTGTGGATGGCATTCTTTGTATTGCCCTATCCCAATACTCGTGGCCCGTTATGGGTAAACTTTAGCTCTCCGTTACTTTGGGACGTATTTGCAATTTCAACTTATTTTACAGTTTCTCTTTTGTTTTGGTATAGCGGTTTACTACCCGATTTTGCAACGGTAAGAGACCGTGCAAAAACGAAATTTAGAAAATTAATGTACGGTATGGCAGCTTTCGGCTGGACGGGTAGTACCAAACACTGGCAGCGTCACGAATCATTGTCATTGGTTTTAGCAGGGCTGGCAACACCATTGGTACTTTCTGTACATACTATTGTATCTTTTGACTTTGCCACTTCCGTAATCCCAGGTTGGCATACAACCATTTTCCCTCCCTATTTCGTAGCAGGTGCTATCTTTTCTGGTTTTGCCATGGTACAAACGCTGCTCATTGTAGTGCGGAAAATGATGAATCTGCAAGACTACATCACTATTGGGCACATAGAAGCAATGAACAAAGTGATCGTACTTACAGGCAGTATTGTAGGCTGCGCATACCTTACAGAGTTGTTCATTGCCTGGTACGGTCAAAACCCTTATGAGTGGTATGCTTTCAGCCAAAACAGGGCAAATATCTTTACACCTTATGGATGGAGTTATTGGATAATGATGTTCTGTAATGTGGTTTCACCACAGTTGTTCTGGAGCCGTAAGCTCAGGAGAAATATTACCGTTACTTTCTTCATGAGTATCATTGTAAATATCGGTATGTGGTACGAGCGGTTTGTAATCATCGTTACTTCAATCTATCGTGACTTTTTACCTTCAAGCTGGAGCACATATTACAGTCCAAGTACCTGGGAAATTGGTTTCTACCTTGGCACGTTCGGGCTGTTCTTTACCTGCTTCTTCCTTTTTGCAAAATACTTCCCCGTAATTGCTGTAGCAGAGATTAAGTCAATCTTAAAAACGAGTGGAGAAAACTATAAAGCCAGGATGACGGATATGGAAAAGGAAGATGCGGAGAAGTTTTATCTTGATGAAGTGGAACATGCGCATTAAACATATGCAGTGAATAAGGATTTGAATAAGATTTGAAAAATTTAAATGGTATATAATGGCTGGAGGAATTAAAAAATTTGTGGTAGGATGTTTTGCAGACGAAAAAGTGCTGTTTCCTGCTGTAAAAAATGTTCGCAGGGCTGGATATAAAATCCACGATGTGTACACTCCGTTTCCTGTGCACGGGCTTGATCATGCAATGGGACTCAGAGAGACGAGCATACACACTGCTGGCTTTATTTATGGCATCCTGGGCACTACCACTGCACTCACATTCATGAGTTGGATATTTACTAAAGACTGGCCTTTAAACATCGGCGGAAAACCGCATTTTGCGCTGCCAGCCTGGATTCCGATCACCTTTGAACTTACCGTGCTCTTTTCGGCAGTAGGCATGGTGATCACGTTTTGTTACCTGTGCAACCTGGCTCCCTTCATTAAAAAACACCATTTTCATCCAAGGGCCACCGATGATTTATTTGTAATGGCCATTGAATGTACGGATAAGACAGATGATGCAGCAGTACAAAACTTTTTACAGGAAGCCGGTGCCACAGAGATAAACGTACAGATAGCAGAATCAGGTTGGTGGATTGGCCGCTATGATAAAGAGCAGAAACTTTACCGAGACGAAAAAGGTTATTGAGCATAGCATCCGGTAAGCTCCGGATTATTAAAAAGATAGACTACAGCTACATGAAACGAATTACATTTTTTTTGGGATTTGCAATTACCGGGTTGGTAATCCTTTCGGCTTGCAGCAATAAGCGTTCGCCCGGGCATGTTTACATGCCAGATATGGCCTATAGCCGCACTTATGAAGCTTACGCTGAGTTGGATTCCCTGAAATTTACCCAGGACATTAATGGTAAAGGTGGAATGCGCATCTTTTTTAATGCCATGCCACCTGCAGGTACAATTAAGAGGGGAGAGCTTTTTCCTTATGCTATTCCACATGACACTGCTGGATATACAATGAGTGCAGAAGTACCTAACCCGATAACGGCTATGACTAGTGCAGAGATGGCAGAGACCGGAAGATTATACAATATTAATTGTGGAATTTGTCATGGCGCTAAAGGCATAGGAAATGGCCCGCTAAGTCAAAAAATTGGGGGTATAGCAAATTTTACGCTGGATGCTTATAAGGCAATGAAGGATGGAACCATGTTCTATTCCATTACTTATGGAAAGAACCTGATGGGAAGCTATGCCTCGCAACTGAGTCGCAAAGAGCGCTGGATGGTGATAAAATATATCCGCAGCCTGCAGGGAGTTACTACCTCCGCACCTGCTGCAGATAGTACCACAGCAGCAGCCCCGGCTAAAGACAGTGCTGCTGCTGCAGGAAAATAATGAGTTAGAATTTAGAAGAAGAACAGGGAAGAGCGCTGGCTCACCCACCACAAATAAATATTTACTAGATGGAACATCGTTTTGAAGTACCGGGATCTTATAAAAAGTGGACATGGGGACTGATTGCTGTAGGCGTTATAGCCTTGCTTTACGGGTTCATCATGTATCATCCTTTTGCGCATGCTGGGCATGGAGAAAATGTAAATAGTACCCGCTTTTGGGCGGTGTTGTTGCAAAATAGTGTGTACTGGCTTCTCACTGTAAATGCAGCAATGTTTTTTCTTTGTGTAACTACAATGGCAATGGGTGGCTGGCAGGTAAGTTTCCGGCGGGTTACCGAAGCAATCTCCAGCGCCGTACCCATCCTTGGTGTAATCACTTTTGTGATTTTGCTGGCCATTGTATTTGGAAACCGTACAGATATCTACCATTGGCTGGATACAGAAGCTGTGCAGCATGATAAAATTTTGAAAGGTAAAAGTGGTTTCCTTAATCCAACTTTTTTCCTGGTATTCTCTGCAATCAGCATTGGTCTTTGGTGGCTGCTGGGTCGCAAAATGCGTACGCTAAGTTTACAAACGGACGAGGAAGCAATGACCTATGAAAAAGGCAAAAGATGGGTTTGGAATAATACAGTTTGGGCATCTTTGTTCACTGTAACTTTTGGGCTTACCGTAGCATCTACAATTCCATGGTTGTGGTTGATGAGTATCGACGCACATTGGTACAGTACCATGTACAGTTGGTACACTTTTGCAAGCACTTTCGTTTCAGGCCTAAGCCTCATGGCTATTTATGTGGTTTACCTTAAGAACCAGGGAAAGCTGGAGTACGTTACAGACGAACATTTGCATGACCTGGGTAAGTTCATGTTTGCGTTTTCCATATTTTGGGCGTACCTGTGGTTTTCTCAATACATGCTTATTTGGTATAGCAATCAACCAGAAGAAACAAGATATTTCGTAGACAGGATAGGAACGGCCAGGGAGGCTGGTCCTTACAAGGGTATTTTCTTTTTCAACCTTATTGTAAACTTTGTAGCTCCTTTACTATTAATGATGAAGAAGGCCCCAAAGCGGAACTGGACTATGATGACTTTTATGGCAGTTCTCATCATTTTTGGGCACTGGATAGATTTCTACCAGATGGTAATGCCGGGTACACTCGGTGCCCATGCCGAACTAATGCCTTTTGAATTCGGGATTGCAGCTTTGTTCATCGGTGTGATCATGTGGAGTACTGGGCGGTACCTGGGCAAGCATTCATTACTGGCTAAGAACCATCCTTTCCTTAAAGAAAGTATGATTCACCATACTTAAAAGGTATGAATAGATAGGAGACTCACCAGGTCGTTTGCAATTTAGTTTTTGGAACCCGGATCAGCATTTATTATATTTATTAAAACAGGTTAAAGCATTTCTGGTGCCTGCGCTCAGGCAACGGAAGAGGTATCTAAAAAATTTATCTAATGAAGGAAATATTTCTGATAGCCATTGTCATCATGATTTTTGTGATCATTTTCCAGATCTCAAAAGCCAGCGAATATGTAAGTGTGCTAAAAGGAGAAAACAGCACCCGCAAGCAGAATAATAAAATCAATGCATTCTTACTGATTGCATTTTTAGTGCTTGGCTTAATAGGTGCCTGGTGGTGCAATGAATTGCTTTATCCTAAAACACTGTTTCCACAAGGATCGGGTTCGGTTGAAGGGGAAGAAGTAGATTGGATGATGATGGTAACTATTATAATTACCGGAATTGCATTCTTAGTTACCCAGATACTTCTATTCTGGTTCTCCTTTAAATACCAGGAAAAAGAAAATCGTAAGGCTTTCTTTTTTGCGCACAATACTAAACTTGAATTGATCTGGACTTCAATACCTGCCATTACGCTTACCATAATGGTCGTATTTGGCTTAAAATTCTGGTTTAAAATTACAGCCGAGCCTCCTCAAAATCACCGCATCGTAGAAATCACGGGACACCAGTTTGCCTGGGATATGCGCTATCCGGGTAAAGACGGTGTGCTGGGTAAAAAGAATTATAAATTGTACAACAGCCCTGCAGGAAACACCCTGGGTGTAGATTTTGAAGATGACAAAAGTTGGGATGATCTTAAAACTACGCAAATGCACCTGGAAGTAGGGGTACCTGTAAAATTGGTAATCAACGCCATGGACGTTATCCATAATGTAGGTTTGCCACACTTTCGCATCAAGATGGACGCCGTACCGGGAATTCCTACTACACAATGGTTTACGCCCCAGTATACTACTGCTCAAATGCGGGAGAGAACTAAAAATCCAAATTTCACTTACGAAATTAGCTGCGATCAGATGTGTGGCAATGGTCACTTTAGCATGAGGGGAGTTATTGTGGTAGAAACGAAGGAAGAATATAATGCATGGCTCTCGCAGCAGGTTCCCGATTACTATTCGCTTTTCCCGGATAAAAATCCGGCACAAGCTGTGCCTGATACAAGTAAACCCCTCGCACAGGTTACCAAATAATACATCATCAATCAATAGCAGAATTCATCGCCTAGAAAAAATAAATTTATGAGTAGCGAAGCAGTACTTCATGGTTCATCAGCGCACCTGGCAGACGATGCGCATCATGTGCACCATCACCATGAAACTTTCATCACTAAATATGTGTTTAGCCAGGATCATAAAATGATCGCTAAACAATTTCTGATTACGGGTATGATCTGGGCAGTTATTGGCGGCCTCTTTTCCGTAATTTTTCGCTTACAGTTAGGCTATCCTGATCAAACTTTCCCCTGGCTGGAAGATATTCTCGGCCATTGGGCAAAAGGCGGAAAAATTCAGCCAGAGTTCTATTATGCCCTGGTAACTATGCACGGAACAGTGCTGGTGTTTTTTGTACTTACTGCCGGCTTGAGCGGTACTTTTGCAAATTTTCTTATTCCTCTGCAAATTGGTGCAAGAGATATGGCTTCACCGCTGCTGAATATGCTCAGTTACTGGTTCTTCTTTATTGCTTCTGTTATCATGATCTCTTCATTGTTTGTGCAAACAGGGCCGGCTGCTGGTGGATGGACAGTTTACCCACCGCTTAGCGCACTGGGCGATGCCTCGCAGGGAAGTAAAATTGGAATGGATTTATGGCTCATCAGTATGGCCATATTTATTGTGTCTTCGCTGCTGGGTGGTCTTAACTATATTACTACAATACTTACCATGCGCACAAAAGGAATGAGCATGACCCGTATGCCACTTACCATGTGGGCCTTGTTCTTTACTGCAGTACTTGGGGTATTGTCTTTCCCTGTACTATTGTCTGGTTGTATCCTCCTGATATTTGACCGCAACCTGGGCACAAGTTTCTTTTTAAGTGATATTGTAGTAGCAGGAAAAATATTGCCAAATGAAGGCGGTAGCGCTATTTTGTTCCAGCACTTATTCTGGTTCCTTGGGCATCCGGAAGTATATATTATCATGCTTCCTGCTATGGGGATGGTGTCAGAGATTTTAAGTATCAACAGCCGTAAACCCATTTTTGGTTATATGGCCATGGTGGGATCCCTGTTTGCTATTTGTACATTGGCCTTGTTAGTGTGGGCGCATCATATGTTTGTAACCGGGCTCAATCCATTCCTTGGAGCGGTGTTCGTATTGCTCACCTTACTGATTGCTGTACCCTCAGCAATTAAAGTTTTCAACTGGCTTACCACACTATGGAAGGGAAATATCCGTTTTACGCCGGCCATGCTTTTTGCTATCGGTTTCGTGAGTTTGTTTATTAGCGGTGGCCTTACTGGTATTTTCCTTGGTAACTCTGCCCTGGATATTCACCTGCACGATACTTATTTCGTGGTGGCTCACTTTCATATTGTAATGGGTGTAGCGTCTTTCTTTGGAATGTTTGCGGGAGTGTACCATTGGTTTCCTAAAATGTACGGACGTCACATGAACCATACATTGGCTTATCTCCATTTTTGGATTACCATGGTAGGCGCTTATCTTATTTTCTGGCCAATGCACTACCAGGGATTAAGCGGTATGCCAAGACGTTACTACGATTTTTCTAATTGGGAATCGTTCAAGCAATATGCCGAACTAAATCAGTTTATCAGCCTCGTTGTGATTATTGTTTTTGCAGCGCAATTCCTGTTTTTGTTTAATTTTTTCTATTCCATTTTCAAAGGAAGAAAGCTTACAGATTTGAATCCATGGGGTGCAAATACACTGGAGTGGACTACCCCTTTGCGTCCGGGGCATGGAAACTGGCCTGGAGAAATTCCGGAAGTACATCGCTGGGCATATGATTATGCTAAAGAAGGGAAGAACGGAGAAGATTTTATACCGCAAAATGTACCTGTAGGAGAAGACGAAACAAGGCACTAAAAAAAGCATGTAAAAGTTCAACCGTTTGGTACCGGCGTCTTTGTGCACAATGATTTTTGATAAACGATTATGGACTATTTCATGGAGCAGAATAATAAGATTTCCGACTCAACCTCGTTTGCAATGGCAACGAAAGCGAGAGATTATTTTGCACTGACAAAGTTTACGCTCAGCTTCATGGTGGTGTTCAGCACCGTGGTAAGTTACCTGCTGGCGCCTGGGATAAGCTTTGATGTTTTAAAAGTTCTTTTACTTTTTGTTGCGGGTTTGTTGGTCACAGGTTCTGCAAATGCTATCAACCAAATACTGGAAAAGGATAGTGATGCGAAAATGAAACGCACCGCATCCAGGCCGGTAGCCAGCGGAAGAATGAGTACAAGGGAAGCCTGGGTGTTCGTCATCATCGCAGGCGTGGTAGGTTGCGGACTGATGTATTTGTTCTCCCTGGAGGCATGCCTCATCAGCTTGTTCAGCCTTTTGTTGTACGGGTTTGTGTACACGCCGCTTAAAAGGGTGAATTCAATTGCTGTACTGATGGGTGCCATACCGGGCGCTTTGCCTTGTTTAATTGGATGGGTAGCCTCTTTTGGAGAAACGGGAATTAAAGATTGGACGGGCGGTTGGATTCTTTTCGCTATTCAGTTCGTGTGGCAGTTTCCACATTTTTGGGCAATAGCCTGGCTGGCGCACAAGGATTATACAAACGCAGGATTTAAACTTCTGCCTAGCGAGAAGGGACCCACCAGGTTTACCGCAGTGCAAACGGTTATGTACAGTGTACTTATGATTCCGGTTGGTATGTTACCTTACCAGTTTCACATCAGCGGCGTAGTGAGTATGTGGATTGTGCTGGCCTGCAACTTAAGTATGGTTTATTTAAGTATACAATTGTTGCGCAAGATGGATTTACCGGCAGCCAGAAAAGTAATGTTTGGCTCTTATTTTTACCTGATGATTGTATTCCTGAGTTTATATGCAGATAAAATTAATTACGGTTAAGAAAATAAAAAATAGGTTTAGCAATTAAGAAAATTTAAGATGATGAGCGTGGCATTAGTACAAAAAAATAAAATTCACCCACACAAATTTGCCCTCTGGGTAGCCATTGGCAGCATCCTTATGATGTTTGCCGGGCTCACAAGTGCTTATGTAGTAAAACGCAGCCAGGCAAACTGGACTACTTTCGAAATACCCGTATTATTCTGGTATAGTACCGCAGTAATTTTATTAAGTAGTGTGACGCTTTACCTGGCTACAAAAGCTTTTAAGGAGCGTAGGTCTGGTAAGTACAGATTGTACCTTGCCACGAGTATACTACTTGGAGTTCTGTTTGTAGTGTTGCAGGTATTAGGCTTTAGAAATTTGTGGTTGCAGGGCTTGAATTTGACTGTAACCGTTGCCTATTCGTTTTTATATGTGATTGTGGGCTTGCATGCTTTGCACGTTATTGGCGGCCTGGTTGCCATGGTGGTGATGTATATTAAAGCACTGAGTAGTAAAATGAAAATGTATAGCCCCGTACCTTTAGAAGTAATGGGAACTTACTGGCATTTTGTAGACCTGTTGTGGGTTTATCTTTTGCTCTTCCTTCTCATGATTCGTTAAACGTAAAAGAAGATTATTTTAACCGAAATAAGATTTAACCAGTATGTCAACAACAACGATGCCGGCTGATACTAAATGGTGGAGTGGTGGTAGAAGCCCCTTTAATGCCAGTTATGGAAAAGTAATGATGTGGTACTTCCTCATGAGTGATGCTTTCACCTTTGGTGCATTTCTCATTAGTTATGGTACCATTCGTTTTAGTGTAAATAATTGGGCCGATCCAAACCATGTGTTTAATGCTTTCCCTTTAGCCGGGCACGCTAATCTACCACTGGCTTTTGTGAGCTTAATGACGTTTATCCTCATCTTCAGTAGCGTTACAATGGTGTTGGCCGTACACGAAGGCCACAATATGAACCGGAAAGGTGTAGAGAAATACATGATCCTCACTATACTTGGTGGTATTGCGTTTTTAAGTTGCCAGGCTTGGGAATGGACGCATCTGATTACAGGCGATCATGCTGTTTTAGTAAACGGACAGATCGAACATTGGGGTACTACGGTTACTAGAAATCCATGGGGGCCCGAAGTACTGCATAATGGACAAATGATTGCCACGCCAGGCCCGGTTGCTTTTGGCGGCTACTTTTTTGGTATAACTGGTTTTCATGGTTTCCATGTAATGAGCGGCGTAGTCGTTAATATTATCATGTATCTTAAAACAAAAATGGGTCATTTTGACCAGCGTGGTCATTATGAAATGATTGAAAAAGCAGGGCTTTACTGGCACTTTGTAGATTTAGTGTGGGTATTCGTTTTCCTTTGCTTCTACCTGGTATAATTTTAAAAACTAATTTCCTTTTTCAAAAACAATATTTATGTCTGCACATACTAACACTTCAGAAATAACTTTTCAGCCGCCGCACACCGGGGGTACTAAAAGAATATGGAGAGTGTTCTGGGTTCTGTCTGTTCTCACTATTATCGAGTTGGCGCTGGGCTACACTTTGTACCTTACCCACGGCCATTGGGGTTATGGGCTGGTGATTAGTACCAAGGTATTAATTGGCTTGCTCACCCTTGCAAAGGCTTATTATATTGTTTCCGTTTTCATGCACCTGGGAGACGAGATTCGGAACTTTATCATGACCATCGTTATTCCACTGCTCCTCTTCGTTTGGTTTATCATCGCTTTTTTAGCTGATGGTAATAGTTGGAGAAATATGCGAAACACGGAAGCCGGTTCTAAGGTTTCTACAGAGCAAACAACGCCAGCTCCGGCTGCAGTAAAAGAAGGCGATAAGCAATAACTCGCTACATAATATTATCTGAAG
>DGQO01000172.1 GCA_002400445.1 Chitinophagaceae bacterium UBA4412 | reverse complement strand
GCTGGGACTCGAACCCAGGACCCATACATTAAAAGTGTATTGCTCTACCAACTGAGCTACAGAATCATCCCTTTATAAATTCAGCATATTTTACTATGCCGTTTTTAATGGATGGCAAATGTAAGGCAAATCCTTTTTTTCAAAAAATTTTATTCAAGAAAAATTTTCATCTCCTTGTTTTTATTTTGAGGTTGGATTTCAATCCCCAAGATATTGCACCTATTTTTGCCAATATATATTACGGCATATGAGCAATTTTTTCAAAGATAAAGTAGTGGCTATTACCGGGGGAAGCCAGGGAATAGGTAAAGCGCTGATCGAACTCTTACTACCCATGGGTGCTAAGGTGGCTACCTGTGGCCGCAACCAGGACAAGCTTTATGATCTGCAATTGAGGCATTCTAACCAGCCTTTGCATTGTATTGTAGCCGATGTAAGCAATTATAATGACTGTAAATTATTTATAGAATCTACACTCAAGCAGTTTGGTAGTATTGATATCTTAATTAATAACGCAGGTGTTTCTATGCGCAGCCTGCTCAAGGATGCAGAAATAGATGTATTTAGGAAAGTAATGGATATTAATTTTTTTGGCACATTATACTGCACCAAACTTGCGCTAAAGTCAATTATAGAACGCAAGGGCACTATTGTGGGCGTATCTTCTATTGCAGGTTATAGAGGCTTGCCCGGCCGCAGTGGTTACAGTGCCAGTAAATTTGCCGTAAACGGATGGCTGGAAGCTATTCGCACAGAATTGATGGATGATGGCGTAAATGTGATGTGGGTATGCCCTGGATTCACCCGAAGCAATATTCGCAATGCTGCTCTTAATGCACAGTCAAAAGCACAAGGAGAAAGTCCGCTCAACGAAGCCGAACTGATGAGTGCGCCAGAATGTGCAGCACATATTCTGCGTGCAATAGAAAAAAGGAAGCGCACATTGGTACTCACTTTCCAGGGCAAGCAAACCGTACTACTCAATAAGCTTTTTCCCTCTTTGGCAGATAAGCTCACCCGGAGATTTTTCTTTAAAGAAGGAAAACTGATCAAATAATTTCATTGACACATTTCAATCCATTACACAATTCATGGCCCTACTTACCCTTACAAGCGATATCGGCAATCACGACTTTTTGCCAGCGGCTATTAAGGGCCAGTTATTAAGTGCCAATAAGAACTTTGTAGTTACGGATATTACCCACCTGCTTTCGCCTTTTAATTACCCGCAAGCTGCTTATGTGTGCCGCAATGCCATTCGCAACTTTCCGCCAGGCAGTTTTCACCTGGTGCTGGTAAATCTTTTTGACGAAAAGCCAGACCATCTTTTAATGGTTGAACATGAGGGCCAATATATTTGTTGTGCAGATAATGGTCTTATTACCATGATACTGGAGGAGGGGCCACAAAAGGTAATCGGGTTGCCCCTCGAACAAACACAACAAAAAAATACCTTATACTGTGTAAATGTTTTTGCAAAAGCGATCAACAGGCTGCTGGCAGGCGAGGAAATGGAAGCAATTGGCGATGCAACTGTTTCCATTAAAATACAACATTCTTTGCGCCCGATGCTGGGTCCAACCTGGATAGAGGGACAAATTATTTTCATTGACAACTTTGAAAATGTAATTGTGAATATCCGCAGAGATGATTTTGAGGAACAGCGCAAGGGACGCCGTTTTTCCATCGTATTTATGCGGGATGAACAGATTGATAAGATCAGTGAAAATTATGCTGATGTACCGGAAGGAGAGAAGCTCGCTCATTTTAATAGCGCCGGCTATCTGGAGATAGCTATCAATAAAGGAAATGCAGCAGGGTTGCTGGGTCTGCAGGGATATTCAGAAAATTTGCACCTGAATACAACGCAGGCGGCAATGAGTAATCGCTTATTCTATCAAACAGTAAAAATCTATTTCGATTAATCAATATAAAACCATCAAATATTACGTTATGAAAAAATGTACAATCGCTTTTGCTTGCCTGTTTATGGCTGCAGGCCTGCAGGCGCAAGTTAAGTTTCCGGCACCATCGCCCACACAAACGATTAAACAGGACTTTGGCCTGGGAAGTGTAGAAGTGACTTATAGCCGGCCGGCTGCCAAAGGCAGAAAGGTGTTTGGCGACCTGGTTCCGTTCGATAAACTATGGCGCACCGGGGCTAATGCTGCAACCCTTATCAAATTTTCTGAACCAGTAGAAATTGCTGGTAAAAAAATAGATACCGGCACTTATGCGCTTTATACCATTCCCGGCACTGAAAGCTGGCAGATCATCTTGAATAAGGGCGTAAAGAATTGGGGCGTGGATGGATATAAGGAATCAGAAGATGTACTTAAATTTTCTGTTGTGCCATCCCGCCTGGGAGAAAAGATGGAGAACTTCACCATTTTGTTTGATGCTGTAACACCTTCATCTTGCGAAATGTATATTGTTTGGGAAAAAACAATGGTTGCCATTCCCATGGAAGCAAATATTAAGGAACGCTTGCGCAAGGATATAGAAGCTGCAATGGATGGAGACAAGAAGCCTTACTGGCAGGCGGCCCAATTTTATAATGAGTATGATAATAACTTGCCAAAAGCCCTGGGCTTTATTAATGCTGCTGTAAATGAAAATCCGAAAGCTTTCTGGATGTGGCTTTATAAAGCAAAGATTGAAAAGGCTGCTGGTAAAAAGGCAGATGCCATGCAGAGCTCTAAAACATCACTTGCATTAGCTAAGGAGGCGAACAATATGGACTATGTGAAAATGAATGAAGATTTGCAGAAGAGTTTGAAATAATAATTTTAAGCACATCAAAAAGCCCCGCAGTTTTTTAATTGCGGGGCTTTCCATTTAAAAGTATTCACCAGGGAAAATTACTTAATGTGGCTAAAAAAAAGGGTCCCTCCGTAGAAACGGAGCGACCTTTTCGATTGCTTGCCATATGTAAAAGTCTTAAAGTATTTTTTTTGTTTACCAAACCCTCTTATCTTGCTACCCGATTCTTAAAAGGCCTTTTCGCTTGTTTGTCACTTTTCTTCGATTGCCTGCCTTTTGTTTGTCCTTCCCTTTTTGATAACACAAATTTACTGTAGGAAATTGCCCCAATAAAATCAAAAAGGGAAGCGTTTTGGTATGCTAAAACGCAAAACCTTTTGTTAAAAGCCTTTACTGGTATGGTTTTGCAGCCAGAGCATTCATGATGTCCAAGATTTTGAGGCTTTGTTACCAAATTGTTACCAAGTCTGCTCAGCGGAGAAAGTAGTGATATACCACCATGGTTTTTCTTATTCAAGAATTTGCGCTAAAAAAAAGGGTCCCTCCGTAGAAACGGAGCGACCTTTTCGATTGCTTGCCATATGTAAAAGTCTTAAACCATTTTTTTAAGAATCAAAATCCAGTTAACTTGCCGGCTGATTGAAATTCTGGCCTTTTTGATGCCTGCCTGCCTGTCGGTTGCTTGCTTTTTGTACCCTTTCCGATTTTGATATACCAAAAATAGTTTGTTCAATTTTAGCCGAAAAATTATCTTAATCAGAGATTTAGCATACTAAGATAACTACTGGCTGTTGCAAATGCCCACTGGTGGCTTCTTGCAGGAAAAACATATTACGATGCCCAACCGTTCTACAGATATATTATTTCAGTTGATCAGGTCTTTACAAAAGGCTGAGAAACGCAATTTTAAATTATACATCAAGCGAAACAGCAGCAATGAAGACCTTAAAATTATTGAGTTGTTTGATGCCATAGATAAACTTGCTGAGTACGATGAAGCGGTATTGCTTAAGAAATTGACTTCTATAAAAAAGCAGCAACTTTCAAATACGAAGGCTCACCTGTATAAGCAAATTCTTTCCAGCCTCCGGTTGCTTAAAAGCAGCGAGAGTATTGACTTACAGTTGCACGAACAATTAGAATATTCACGCATTCTTTATAACAAGGGGCTCTACCACCAAAGCCTCAAGATGCTGGAGAAAACCAAAGAAACCGCCATCGC
>DGQO01000291.1:1713-8215 GCA_002400445.1 Chitinophagaceae bacterium UBA4412 | reverse complement strand
TCATTTTGTTACAGACAGACCCTTGCCAGGCCGAATTTATTTGGGGTATTTAAACATTCCACAATTACTTAAAAGGGTTTGAGATAATTGACAGGCTTTATTTTTTTTTCGGAAGTATCTTTGATATGTAATCCTTTAAATTCATTTCAACATGAAAAAAGTAAGATGGGGTGTACTGGGCACGGCAAAAATTGCCAGGGAAAAAGTGATCCCGGCCCTGCAACTCAGTGCGTATTGTACTGTAGATGCTATAGCCAGCAGGGATACGGATAAGGCCAATGCAATGGCAGAAGAACTTAGGATTGAAAAAGTATTTGGCTCCTACGAAGCATTGCTGCAGGATCCTGATATTGATGCTGTTTATATCCCATTGCCCAACCAGTTGCATGTGCCCTGGGCAATAAAAGCCCTCGAGGCAAATAAGCATGTGCTTTGCGAAAAGCCAGTTGGTTTATCATCTGCAGAAGCGAGACAATTGCTTGAAGCTGCGCAGCAATTTCCACATCTGAAAGTGATGGAAGCTTTCATGTATAAACTGCACCCGCAATGGCAGCACATTCGTGACCTGGTGCGTAGTGGTACTATCGGAGAACTTAAAACCGTAAATGCATTTTTCTCTTATTATAATGCAGATGAGCACAACATCCGCAACCAGCCTGAGGCGGGTGGGGGCGGACTCATGGACATTGGCTGCTATTGCATTTCTGTAGCCCGTTTTATTTTTGAAGCCGAGCCGCTCACCGTTTCCGGCAAGCTGGAATTTGATCCCGTTTTTAAAACGGATCGCTTAGCCTCCGGGATACTGCAGTTTGAAAAAGGTACGGGTACATTCACCTGCAGTACACAAGCTATGCCTTACCAGCGTGTGAACATATTTGGCACAAAAGGAAGAATAAAAGTAGATATCCCATTTAATGCTCCACCGCATATAGACTCACATATTTGGCTGCATACCGTGGAGGAAATTGATAAAATTATTTTTGAGGCGGTGGATCAATATACCATCCAGGGAGATCTGTTTGCAAGAGCCATCCTGGATGAAGATGCGGTACCCACACCGCTGGAAGATGCAGTGAAAAATATGCTGGTTATAGAAGCCATTAAAAATAGCAGCGATACGAACAAGTTCGTGCCAGTGGAAAGGTTTTAACTACTGATTTTTCAAATAACATTGCTTGCTTTGTTTTTACAGGCAATGTTGTATGAATAACGGTGCTTACATAAAATGCCAGTAGTCATCTTCTTTATGAAAGTTGGTGTCTGGCCAATGTTCCATATCAAAACCAGGTGCATTTTTAATCATTTCTTTGTCTCCTTTAAATATGAATCGCTTATTGGCCGGATCCACTTCAAGCATTCTGAAAGGAATGGCAAAGAGCTTCACATTAATACCAAGGAAGCCCCCCAGTTCCACAATAACATAATCGATTTTAGCAGCTACGAGATCCAGCATGATATCTTCAATCTTGCCCATCTCAGCGTTGTTTTTGTCGTGCACTTTGTCTCCGATGATGGAAGAGGCAGTAAGGTAGCGCAGAGGCTTGTTGGGATAAAGCGGGCCTTCGTTTTTACCGGTAAAATCATCTTTAATTAAATCGTCCATGATCTGTTTTTAGGTGATTAATCTTGTATTTTTCTATTCCTTTTACAGGAAAAATCCTGCCAGAAACAGCAATTGACGCTTGCGGTGCAATAAAAGACTTATCGCCGGCGCCTTTTTACTTTTTTGTGTCATTGTTAATCGTCAGGTCTTAAAATGGAGGATCAATTAGCGTAAAGTTCACTATGGCTGATGAAGCCTTATTCAGCCGCCTTTTGAGTCTCTTCCTGGCTGGCGTATTCATTACCCGGATTGGGCAGGGTTTTAATGAAACTGTTTTTAAGCTCCAGGCTTTCTGAAGCGGTGTAGAAGCCAATGCCATTACCGGAAAAAGTATAATCCATCAGGGAAAGCTTTACCTCTCCATCAATGGAAAACTCGATATAGTTTCCATACCGGATAAGCCTGAAATATACATTCGGAATACTATGCGCATCAAACAGCGCAGACTGGATATCGTTGAAAATAAAATTCTGCCGGGTATTATCTGCATTAAATCCCCAGGAGCGAATGCGAACCACACCATTTTCGGGATTAAAAGAAATAAAATACCCATTACCATTAGGATCGAGATCGCATACCAACCCAAATTTTCCCTGGCCATCTACGGTGAGTAATCCCTCCCAGATAAAACTGGGGGAGGGCTTCTCCATCATAAANNTGTTTTGCAGCACACGGGTAATGGGATTAAAGTTGCGCTGCATAATCGTTTTTATCGCCATTTCATTCCATCGGTAGTAGCTTTTTAGGATAAGTTTTCCGCTGGCATGCACGTCCAGTTCTTTAGGCGGGGGCATCACCCGCAGTGCATCAATTTTGCCATAAGCATAAAAGAAATTGTACACTAACAGATGTTCCCCGTCGGCCACGGTTCGGGCCGCATAATTACCTTTTGGCAGCAACAGATCAGAATTAAAGGAGCGGTATGCGCCAAAGAAATCATCAGCATACCAATAGCGCACCCTTATATCTTCCCGGATAGAGCCCAGTAAGTAAAACCTACCTCCAAGTTTAAATACGCAGGGGCATTCTATGTCGTCATACATCATCGGGTGAAGCAGCGGTGGCATGAGCATTACGGTATCATTCGTGATGTTTACCATGCCTACACAACCTCTTCTTGATACCGGCCCCGAAAGGGTTCTGGTGGCCACCAGCAAATAACTTTCGCCTTTATAATCAAACCTGAATGGATCCCGAAAGCTAAGCCAGGTGCGGGGGTTGGTTTGGCTAGTTTCGTAGTAGATGCCTTTGGGCTCAATAGGATAATTTTCTTTGTCTGTCTTGGTCCAATCGATCAGGTTCTGGGATCTGGCAATTCCCACCCGGGAAATTCCACCACGGTCTTTTCGCTGCNNCCGTATAATACATAATGAACCCGTCTTTTTCTTCTACTACATGCATGGTCCATAGCATATCATCATCCCAGGAGCCGGGGTGGCCCACAAAGAGAGCATTATTCACCCGTTGCCAGGAAATGCCGTCGTGGGAAATAGCATGTGCAATATAATCGTGGTTAGGAATAATTAAATGAAAGAGATGATACACACCATCGTGTATCAGCACGGTGATATCCCCAATTTCCCAATCGCTAAAACCTGAGCCAGAATACATACTTATTTTCTTTCTTTTTGATGGGTTACAGTGGTGAATTTAATCCATCAAAACTGTTTTGGCTAATTTTGTGCCTATAAGGTCATGTGAAAAAAAGATATTTATGAATGGTTATTACATACAGTTATTTAGTCCGCATGGTTTAATACGTTATCAAGACCCGGAAATAGGCAGGGATAAAGACACAGGCGGCCAAGTAAAATATGTGCTGGAGATGCTTGAGGCACTTTCACAACATCCCAAAGTGAGAAAGGTAGACTTATTTACCCGCCGCATTGCCGATAAGCGGGTTTCATCATCTTACGAAAAAGAAATAGAACAGGTAAATGATAAAGCCAGGATTGTGCGCATTACCTGTGGGGGAAATACTTATCGGCCTAAAGAAACGCTGTGGGATTACCTGGATGAGTTTGTGGATAAAACATTGCGGTTTATTGAAGAGGGAAGTGATTTTCCGGATGTGGTGCATGGCCATTATGCAGATGGAAATTATCTTGCTGCGCAGATCAGTGAAATTTATGGCATTCCATACCTGGCCACGGGTCATTCGCTGGGGCGAAATAAAAAGCAACTGCTACTGGATAGCGGTATGACGGCAGAAAAAATTAATGAGAAATTCAGTATAGAGCAAAGAATTGAAGTAGAAGAAATGATGCTGGAGGCTGCCGATATTATTATCGTAAGTACACAGCATATCATTAAAACCCAATATGCACAATACAACAATATATCTTCTGCAAGATTTGAAGTGATACCACCAGGTGTAAACAATGATGTGTTCTACCCATTTTACCGGCAGGATATGCCTGGCTTTAAAATGCCCATAGAAAAAGAGCAGGCCGTTTTCAGGGTAAATTCTGATATCGATCGCTTTTTATTCAATCCGGCGAAACCCCTCATCTTATCCATTGGCCGGGCTGATAAGCGCAAGAACTTTGAAACCATTATTCAATGTTACGGTCAGGATAAAGAGCTGCAGGCAATGGCAAACCTGGCCATATTTGCAGGGGTACGAAAAGATATTTCGCAAATGCCGGCAGATGAAAAAGATATCCTTACTAACCTGCTGTTACTGCTGGATAAGTACGATTTATATGGTAAGATGGCTCTTCCAAAAAAGAATGATCCAAAGTTAGATGTGCCGGAGATATATCGGCTTGCCGCAAGAAAAAGGGGAGTATTTGTAAACGCAACACCGGGAGAAAACTTTGGACTTACCATTGTAGAAGCTGCTGCCTGCGGGCTTCCCGTAATTGCATCGCCCACGGGCGGGCCCAAAGAAATTTTGGAAACTTGCAATAACGGNNGTGGCTACAGATCGACATTATTCCTGGGATAATTTTGCAGAGCGATACATACAGGTTATTGACGACCTCTTTGAACGCAGGCCCGTGGAAGAATCCACTTTTATGCACAAAACTGCCTACGGAAAAAAACTCTCCAATGCATCTTTGTTTGTAATATCAGACCTTGACGGCACCCTGGTTGAAGGTGCAGATACAGCAGGGTTGCCAGCGTTTACCCAATGGATAAAGCAGCAGGAAGCTAAGGTTGTATTTGGTATTGCCAGCGGAAGAAACAGGCATATTACCCTGGAGGCCTTGCAACAGTATGATTTGCCTCAGCCCGATATTCTCATTTGTTCCGCCGGTTCGGAAATTTTCTATACAGATAAATTTATTCCGGACAAAGGTTGGGAGAGTCATATCGATTATCAATGGAAGCGCAAGGAACTGCAGCATGCGCTTGAACAGTTTCCCGGAATTCGCTTGCAGGAAAATGATGCACAGTGGCGTTTTAAACTGAGCTATTACGTGAACAACACTTTTACTGATGATGATATGGCTGACCTGTATAAATTCATGGATGATCATAAGCTCCGTGCAAGATTATTACTCACCGATAACCAGTTTTTAGATTTTCTTCCCTTCAGGGCCAGTAAGGGAAGCGCCGTGCGCTACCTGAGTTATAAATGGAAAATTCCGCTGGAAAAATTTATTACTGCCGGCAATGGGGGTAACGACAGGGATATGCTCAATGGTAAAACAAAAGGAATTGTAGTGGCAAACCATAGCCCGGAACTGGCCGACCTCAGGAAGAATAAAAGCATCTATTTTACGAAAGCACCCACCGCCACCGGCGTACTGGAAGGAATTCATTTTCACCTTGGCAATGCAGAGGAGAAAAAGTGATCATGACATTTCGTTAGATTTTCACCTTGCAAAAACACTTATCTTTCGTGCTGAAAAACGCTTTTACCCATGAATAACGGCCCCATCATTTTAGTAGAGGANNCAGGCCATTGAATACCTGAAAACGACGCAAGAAGTTCCTTTCTTAATTCTTAGCGATGTAAATATGCCTGGCATGAGTGGCGTGCAGTTTAAAAGAAAGATAGATGCAGATCCTATCCTGCGCAAGAAGAGTATTCCCTTCCTGTTTTTTTCTACGGTGGCTAACCAGGAAACAGTGGACGAAGCCTACGAAGAACTTACTGTACAGGGCTATTTTAAAAAGCGTTCAGATTATAAAGGAATGCTTGAAGACGTTCGCATTATCATGGCTTACTGGAAGTGCTGCAAGCACCCCAATGCTTTGTAAATTTTAATCCAGTTCAAGTTCCCAGGCACTGCGATAAACGCCGTGCTCCTCCACATATGCTAAAAAGGATTGGAAGAAACGATCTCCGCCAATGGTGGCACTGTCTCCAATAATTACCAGCTTTTCTTTTGCACGGGTGATGGCCACATTCATGCGCCTGTAATCTTTTAAAAAACCGATACTGCCTTCATCATTACTGCGCACCAGAGAAATGATAATGGTATGGTGCTCCTGCCCCTGAAAGCTATCTACCGTGCTTATCCTGATGCCCGGAGGAAACAATGCTTTGGCAGCAGCTACCTGCCCGGCATAAGGAGAAATAAATGCAAGTTTGTTCAGATCATTCCATTCGTTTTGCAAGAGCCATTGTACAATTTGGAGTTCTCCGTCATTTTGTAAGCTGCTTCCATCCACGCCCGCTTTTTCTTCAAAGCCACGGCCTGCGGTGTCTATAAACAGGAGATGTTGCCCGGTATCTGCAAGATGGGCAGGTGTAAGCAACAGGTTATTGTAAAAATAATTCCCGGAGAAACCCGCAATGGTTTTTCGCATACGGTATTGCGTATTGAGTAAAAAGCAATTGTTGACATGTTCAATGGCCACTTCTAAAATAGATTTGTTCAATCCCAGTCTTGCGGCTTCTTCGCTTAGCACAGTGGGAGGCAGTTGTAAATGATCTCCTGCAAG
>DGQO01000291.1:332-1704 GCA_002400445.1 Chitinophagaceae bacterium UBA4412 | reverse complement strand
GCATCTGCCAATAATTTTTCTTCATGATAAGCCTGGATTTTTTTGATTTCGCTGCGGATACTTTTCACTTCCTTAAAAAGTAAATTCCGTTGCTCTCTTTCCGCTTTTCCAAAACTTCTTTTGTATTGCAATGCCATGCGCCTGAATTCTTCTGCCCGCTGGCGCAATTGCTTGATCTCTTTGCTTTCCCGGCTTTGGCCAAGTTTACCTTCAGGCGTATGTGCATAGATGGCAGCATTGGCTTTACCTGCATTGCCAAGTCTCAGGATTTTTACGCCAGCAGCCAGCAGTGCTCCTGCAAGATGATCCACGGCAGTATTACTCGGCGCTGATACCAGTAATTGCTCACCCTCTTTTATTTTTTGCCTGATACATTCTACCAACGTAGTTGTTTTTCCGGTGCCGGGCGGCCCATGCAAAATGGTCATTTCTTCATTGGCTAAAACGGCGGCTACGGCTTCCTGTTGACTTTGGTTAAGCCCATTATTGAAAAAGGAAATAGAAGAACCGGATTTGCTGGTATCCACTTTTTCTCCTGCAGGCATTTCTCCATGCACCCGCTTGAAAAAAGGATATAACAGTTTTGAGTTTTCCACGGCGGCCAGTGCCTCACGCATGATCTGGTGTGTGCGTAAGTCTGGCGCAAGCTTAATGCCCACGCCATCGTCTTCCAGCCATTCGGGAAAATCTGCTGCAAAGAGCCTGAATTCTCCCTGGCTGCCTTCGAGGCTGAGCAACACGCCTTTTACAGGTGCTTCACCCGTTATAAAACATTCTATGGCCGTACCGTCTTTAAAGAAACGGGTTTCCGCAGGGTAGGGCAGGCGAAAGCTAATCTCGGGGTAGTCTGCATAGCCAAATGTTTTTCGCACAATCCTCACTGGGTGCAGTGCAAGGCCATCTGCTTTTAAGCTGCGCAGGCTATGCTGCTCATCAAGCCGGTACCTGGTGAGTTCTTCCTTTTCTTCCAGCGCAATACATTGCAGCAGGCGCTGGATTTGCGCATCTTTTACAGCCATGTTGTAAAAGTATCCTGCCCGGAGCTTAAAAACAAAATGAAAACCCGGTCCATGCCATGCATTTGTGTTTTACTTGATTTTGATCAGCGGATTTAGCCTTTAAATATTTTAATTTTCGTTTTAAAGATCGCCATGAAGCGCATTCAAATATTAAAAGGGCTTGCAATCCCGCTAGGTTTCCTGGCTGCTGAAGTTATTTTGGGTATTCTGGGTTTTATGTTCGTGGAGCATTACACATTTCTGGAAGCTTTTTACATGACGATCATTACGGTGGGATCCGTTGGATTTACGGAAGTGCATCCTTTAAGTGCTGCCGGACGAATTTTTACCACGGTGCTCATCCTCATTAATAT
>DGQO01000291.1:0-254 GCA_002400445.1 Chitinophagaceae bacterium UBA4412 | reverse complement strand
TTGAAGAAAAAAATACCGTTGCTGCTGCTGAGGATTTTAAAGTGGAGTATTTTATCCATGGCGATGCCACGATGGATGAAACGCTGCTCCGGGCAGGTATTGAACAAGCGCAGGCGGTGGTAACAACCTTGCCTGTAGACCCGGATAATCTTTTTGTGGTGCTTACCGCAAAGCAACTTAATCCAAAGGTGAATGTAATCAGTCGTGCCAGCCAGGATTCTTCGGTAAATAAACTCAAAATTGCCGGCGCCAGG
>DGQO01000107.1:1388-3108 GCA_002400445.1 Chitinophagaceae bacterium UBA4412 | reverse complement strand
CTTAGTTATTATGCGCCGTTAGGCAACGTTTAACGCTTTGATCGATTTAAGTAATAATCCTTTTGTTAATATTTGTTCTTCAATATCAAAATCATCTTGTAGTCCAAGCCAAAATTTAGCAGAATTTCCAAAGTATTTACTTAGTCTCAATGCGGTATCAGCTGTTATTCTGCGATTACCTTTGATAATTTCAGAAACCCTTGTTTGAGGAATTTCGATATCCTTCGCAAGTTTATAAGCGGTTATATTAAAAGGAACAAGAAACTCTTCTGAAAGAACTTCGCCAGGATGAATATTTTTAAGCTTTGCCATTTTTATAAACTTTAATGATAATCAAGAATTTCAACTTCAAAAGCATTTCCAGCATTCCATTTGAAAATGATTCTCCATTGATCATTTATTCGAATACTGTAAAAATCTTTTAGTTTCCCAGATAGTTTTTCTAATCTATTTGCTGGAGGAATTCTTAAATCAGCTATAGTAACAGAGTTGTTTAGTATTCTAAGTTTTCTCCTTCCAACATTTTGGATTTCTATTGATAATTTCTTTACCCGGGTTCCCAACCAAACTTGTTCTGTTTCCGAATTACCAAAAGATATAATCATACTCCTGCCTTAGGTTACTAACGGCAAAAGTAAGTGTTTTTTATTAGTTAATAATATTTAGAGATTATGTCTCGCCCTGAAATAGGTTGACCATTTTTGGTTATTAGAATTGTTATTGGTCTTCCCAAATTTACCGGAACATGGGATAACTCTTTTAAAAAGGCTTTGAGTTTTTTTTGCACTTATCGCACTCCTGAATTAAACTGTTGGCTTCATGCAATGCTTCCTACAGAACATCATTTGCCCGCCACAAAAATATTTTACCGGCCAGCGAAATGCACCTGTAGTTTAGGCTATGGGTAAGGGACCTCTGTACCTGCATGAAACTTATACAACTCCGACCCTTTATTCATGATGGCTGCAGCCACTTCTACAAAAAACCAGGCGCTCTGCCTGCCCGATCTTAAAATTAAAATCTACAACTCCATAACCAGCCGGCTACCAAGGTTACGTTCAACATCGCTTTCATTTCTTGCCCGTTGGGCAAAACGAGAGCTTAGTTGTTAACTGCAGTTTTATTCCGTAACTCTATTTTTTAAATCCATTCTACTATGTAATATTCTAACAATTTCTATCTTGTCTTTTTTTACTGGACGATAGAATATAATATGCTGACCAATACTGAAACCACTTATTTCTATACTAATTTCGGGATAATGTTTGCCAGAAACCTTTGCGCCAGCTAATTCTTGACACGACTCCAGAAGCAAATTGTAATATTTATCTGCTTGTTTTTCTGACCAAGTATCGAAAGTATAATTCCAAATACTTGAAAGATCTTCAACTGCTTTATTCGAGAGAATATAATTAGCCATTTTTTCTTTTGGCTGATTTTAATTTAGCAAGATGTTTTTTGGGGTCAAAATTTTCCGCCACTCCGCTATTTATTCCTTCTTGAATTGCATTTCTTAAAGCAATAAATTTACTTTCCTCTTCTTCAAGTAATCGAAGGCCAGCTCGAATAACTTCACTAGCGTTTTTAAATCTACCGGCAGAAACTTTACTATCCACAAAGCTTTCGAAATAATCACCTAAAGCAACAGAAGTATTTCGTCCCATAATACATTTTTTTTAAAGTTACCAAATTTTGGTAATTATCAAAAAAATGGAGAAGC
>DGQO01000107.1:0-1325 GCA_002400445.1 Chitinophagaceae bacterium UBA4412 | reverse complement strand
TTGCGCAGGGGCCGTGCCGGAGTAGCAGCGTACAGCGGGGATGAAGCAGGGTATTGAACTGCTGCCGGCGTACAAATTTTTCCATGCGGGTTTAGAAAATATTGGGGCAGGATGTTTTGGCCTTGATGGGCTTGAAGATGTACTTCGGCATTCGGCGATGCGGGTTTAGGCTAAAGCGAAAATGAACGGCGGCGATGGCATACCAGTCTTTGGTATCTGGATTACCACGGCGGGTACCAGCGGCGGGGTAAGGAGAGCCGCCGGGTAGCTCGGCCCCACGATAGGCGAGGAGGGCAGCAGTTCCGCCTCTTTGTTGCGTTAATTGTACCTGGTCTGCATAGGTCCTGCTCACATCATCAAGATAATCAGTGAAGGTTTTACGAATACCAATTTCGGCAGCGATGCGNNGCCCATTGCAAGCCGCCACCAAAAGGGATGGCTACTACATTTAATTTGTAAGGTTGGCGGCCTGCATAAAAGCCCTGGCCTTCTGTGCCCAGTTCGGCGAGTAATACGGCTTGCCCATCTTTGGTGTACGTGTATGGACTAAATTTAAAACTGGCAATGCCGGTAAAAAAATAGGGTGATACTTTATAGTCGTACAAATTGAACAGGATGTATTCAAAGAGCAGGGCCACTTCTGTAACGCTGGATTCAAAACTCAGGTTTCGTTTGATGGTGCGGGCATCGTATTTATCGGAGCCGCTTATTTTTCCATAATTGAGTTCTGCCCGTATGAGCATGCGATCATTTATTTCTGCCAGGGCAGAAACGCTGCCGGAAGGATGCAACTCCTGCCATAGGGGTGACTTGCCAAGATCGCCACGGTATTTTGTGAGGCCTGCAGAGATGCCGGTAAAAAAGTGGCGCTGACCAAATGAAAGATTACAACCGGAAATAAGCAGGATGACGAAGACTATTTTTTGCACTGGTATAAGCTGAGCATGAAAGATGCGGCTCCAAATATAGTTTTTCTATGCGCATCATTGCAAGGGTTTATATTCTATGACGAGTACGGCATTTTCTTCGAGGCTGGCCTTGGAGCGGAGTTCATAACGTTTGTCTCCTGCGGTTACTACAATGAGGGCGGTGTTTGGCGGTATACTGCCCAGGTTTTCTGCATACATGGTAATTTCATGCAGAGATACGCCGGGGTCTAAGTCAAGATCAATTACAATAGGTGTTTCTGAAAGCTGGCGATGGGCCAGTAAAAGTTTTCCGTTGTAAAATATAGATACGGTGTCTCCATCTACGATACCGTTGTCATACACTTTAAGGTTGATTTTATTTACACTTACTATCAGCCGGTTTTGCTCGGTGCGTTT
>DGQO01000017.1 GCA_002400445.1 Chitinophagaceae bacterium UBA4412 | reverse complement strand
CTGGAAAAGGCCCTGCGCCTCAAATACAGCAATTGATGGGAATTGGTTTTGCCTATAGTTTCAAATCAAAAAACCGCTAATTTTACGACCTTATCATTCTGCTGAAAAGCTTTACATCATAGCTTGAATTTTATAGAGCAACTGGCTTCATATTTTAAATAAATAATGCGTGGCATACGATTCTTACCAGATCAAACTCGATCAGTTTGAAGGTCCTTTTGATCTTTTGCTCTTTTTCATTGAAAGAGATGAACTGGATATTTACAATATCCCCATCACTAAAATAACGAATGATTTCCTGGACCATATTCACAACAGTGGCCAGCTTAATATTGAATTGAGCAGTGAATTCATCTTGTTTGTGAGCACTCTCATGCGCATCAAAGCAAAAATGCTGCTACCTCGTAAAGAGTTAGATGCGGCAGGTAACGAGATTGATCCCCGGCAGGAGTTGGTTGATAAGATCCTGGAGTATAAAAAGTTCAAAGAAGCATCGGCACAAATGGCCGAAATGGAAGCCGTGCGAATGCTGATGATCAAAAGAGGAAATCTGCAAAGAGAATTGGCCAATATTGGAGAAGAAGCAGGCGAGGGTACCGAAATTCAAACCGTTACTCTTTTCAAATTGATGAAGGCTTTTGAAAAAGTGGTGCAGCGGATACAGGAGAAGAATAATAAGCCGGTGCACACCGTGCTGCAGTATGACTATACTATGGAGGGCATCAGGCATTATATGCTAGAACTGGGTGAAAGAGAAAAAACGCTTTCTTTTGAAAAGATTTTCCAGGTGTGCGACAATCGCATTCATGCCATTTTCATCTTCCTCAATATGCTTGAACTTATACAACAAAAATACCTGGTGATTCTTACCGGGGAAGGACGTAATAATTTCATCATAGAATATAATGAGCACCGGGAAGAAGATGCCTCCACGCAACTTGAACCAACAGATTGGCATTAATATCGGCTGACAAGTTTACATCCCTATTTCATGGCACTTAATTTGATGTTTAGACATCAATAAATCTTTTGTTATGAAAATGACTTTGCATAAAGCTGCAGACAGAGGTAGTGCAGACTATGGCTGGCTGAAGCCGAATTACTATTTCAGTTTTAGTAGCTATCACAATCCAGAAAAGGTAAGGTTTGGTTTATTACGGGTGTTGAACGATGACTATATTGCCGGTGGCGGTGCTTTTTCTACGCATCCCCATGACAATATGGAAATTGTGACCATTCCTTTTACCGGGGCGCTGAAACACAAAGACAGCACAGGTAGCGAGGGCGTAATAAAAGCTGGTGATGTACAAATCATGAGCGCCGGTTCCGGCGTATTGCATTCAGAAGCCAATGCCTCCGCTACAGATCCTGTTACGCTTTTTCAAATCTGGGTATTTCCAAAAGAAAGAAATATCAGTCCTCGATATGATCAAAAAACTTTTGACGTTGCACAGCGTCTAAATAACTGGCAATATGTAGTATCCCCACTGGAACAGGATGGCGGACTTTGGATAAACCAGGAGGCGAGGTTTGCAATGACCAAACTGGAAGCAGGCAAATCGATTCAATATACGGGGGCCTTTGCAGGCAATGGCTTTTACCTTGTTGTTATTAGTGGCCGTATTCAAATTGACGAAACCATCCTTGGCAGCAGAGATGCGGCGGCCATTGAAAATGCAGACCATATCAACATTACAGCCCAGGAAGAAACTGAAGTGTTGCTCATAGAAGTGCCCATGCAATAACAACCTTACTATTGCAACCCAGGCAAGAGTTAATATACAAGCAGCAATAAATTCCTGGAAACAAAGCAACAGCTTTAGTGAAAACGCAAAAGAGAAAACNNTTTTTTATAAGAAGATTTAAAAATCTTTTAAGATTTTACAATAACTTTTACATCACTCATCTCCCGTAACTCCGTTGCAATTGCATTGGCATCAAGCCCTATTTCATGGTATAATTCTTTAGGAGAACCATGCTCTACGAGCCGATCTGGAATACCCATAATTTTTACCTGTGCTTTATAGCCATGCTCATTCATGAATTCAAGAATAGCCGTACCAAATCCACCCACTACAGTACCATCTTCAATGGTAATAATTTTTGAAAACTTTCCGAACACTTCATGCAGCAATGCTTCATCAAGAGGCTTTACAAAACGCATATCATAATGTGCAGGATTGATCCCTTCTGCCTTTACATCCCTTATGGCTGCGGCGGCAAAATTGCCCGGATGGCCCAGGGAAAGTATCGCAATGTCCTGGCCGTCTTTTAATTTCCGGCCTGTACCAATTTGAATTTCTTCAAAAGGATAACGCTGCGCCATATTATCTTTCTGCATATCGGCGTTTACGCCCTCTCCCCTTGGATAACGAATGACAAATGGCGAAGTGGTAGAATCCAACTGCGCCGTGTACATCAGGTTGCGCAATTCCTTTTCATTCATAGGGGCGCTCACAATCATGTTTGGAATGCAGCGCATATACGCAATATCATAACAGCCATGGTGTGTTGGACCATCTTCTCCAACCAGGCCAGCCCGATCTAAACAAAAGATTACAGGCAACTTTTGAATAGCTACATCATGGATCACCATATCATAAGCCCGCTGCATAAAGGAGGAGTAAATATTGCAAAATACCTTCATTCCCTGCGTAGCCATACCTGCACTGAGTGTAACAGCGTGCTGCTCTGCAATACCTACATCAAAAGCCCGATCGGGCATTTCGGCCATCATGTACTTGAGTGAACAGCCACTTGGCATAGCAGGTGTTATACCGAAGATCTTTTCGTTATTTTTTGCCAGTTCTATAATGCTGTAGCCAAATACATCCTGGTACTTCATTGGCTGTGGCAGATCGAAAGTTTTCTTTTTAATGATGCCGGTTACTTTATCAAACAGACCCGGAGCATGCCAAAGTGTTTGATCTTTCTCTGCTAAATCATAGCCCTTACCTTTTACGGTTTTGATGTGCAGAATTTTAGGACCACCGAGATCTTTGATGTCTGAAAGCGTATCAACAAGTTTAGTGATATTGTGCCCATCTATCGGCCCGAAATAGCGAAGGTTGAGCGCTTCAAATAAATTGCTGCTCTTGCTCACCATTCCCTTAAGACTCGTTTCTAATTTTGAAGCAACTTCTCTTGTAAAGTTTTTGCCCACAGGTAATTTACCTAATGCCTTCCAAAGATTATCCCTGAGTTCATTGTAAGTATGCGAAGTAGTAATATCCGTTAAATATTCTTTGAGAGCGCCCACATTGGGATCAATGCTCATGCAATTATCGTTGAGAATAATAAGCAGGTTTGATTTTTCAATACCTGCGTGATTCATGGCTTCAAATGC
>DGQO01000294.1:8676-8800 GCA_002400445.1 Chitinophagaceae bacterium UBA4412 | reverse complement strand
AGCTCAACAATTATAACGAAGCATAAAAAGTTTTCGCTTCATCCATAGCGCCATTTAATATGGATTTAATGTTTTCCAGTTGTTGCAGGAAGCTGTAATGAGCCAGGCTTTGGTATTCTATAGC
>DGQO01000294.1:6165-8663 GCA_002400445.1 Chitinophagaceae bacterium UBA4412 | reverse complement strand
CGTTATCGTTTTTTCATAGTCCGTATTGCCTGCGCTTACTTCCTTCATGTATGCGAGGTTGATGAACTGGTACACATTGTCGGATGTATTCAAACCAGTTTTCTTTTCTCTCTTCGCAGTTGTGTTCATGCTGGTAAATCTTGAAATCAGCTCATATAATTGTTCTTCCCGGATGGGTTTAGAAATGTATTCATTCATGCCATAGCTTAAACATTTCTCTCTTTCTCCTGCAAAAGCATGTGCTGTCATGGCAATAATGGGTACGCCACAGTTCAGGGTATGCCTTATTTCCTGGCTTGCGGTATACCCATCCATTTCGGGCATCTGAATATCCATGAGTACCAGGCTGTACTTGCCTGGATTTAATTTTAAAGCTGCAATGGCTTCTGCACCATTATTTACCATGTCAAACTTTAGCTTCCAGCTTTGAAAAAAGTGCCTGAGAAGGCTTTGGTTGATGTCATTATCCTCTGCCACTAAAACGCAGGCCTCCTCAAAATTATTCATGCTCACAATAGTTGTTGCACCTGCATGGCTCCGCTTTACTCCTGCTGTTGCAATTTTATAAGGAAGGGTAATATGGAAGCGGGTTCCTTTTCCAGGTTCACTTTTTACAGTGATGGTTCCTTGCTGAAGCACCACCAAGTCTTTCACAATGGAAAGCCCGAGCCCGGTGCCTCCAAATTTCCGGGTAACTGCATCGTCTGCCTGCTCAAAACGTTCAAATACTGAACTTAGCTTTTCTTTCTCAATACCTATTCCAGTATCGGCTACTTCAATACCAGTACTTACTATATCGTCTTTCACCCCTTCGTTGAGGACTTCGATCGTTATACTTCCTGTTTCTGTAAATTTTAATGCATTGCCCACAAGGTTTACCAGGATCTGTGTGAGCCTGGTGGCATCACCATCTAAGGTATCAGGCAAATCATCACCCACAATAGTAGAGAGTGCTATTTGCTTTTCAGTTGCATTCACTTTAAACATTGCCTCTACAGAATAAACTAAACCCCGGATGTTAAATGGGTTGGTTTCAATGCGCATCATGCCTGCCTCAATCTTTGATAAATCGAGGATATCATTAATAATAGATAATAAGTTTGCGCCCGACTTTTGAATGGTTTGTACATATTCTTTTGATGTAGCATCAAGGTTTCTCCTTTGCAGAAGGTTAGTAAAGCCAAGTATGGCGTTCATAGGTGTTCTGATTTCATGGCTCATGTTAGCCATAAAATTTTCTTTAACACGGGCCGTTTCCTTTACTTTTTTTTCAGAAATATTCAGATCGTTTATTAATTGAAGCTGGCGGCTGATCGTATTAATGATGTATATGAACAATGAAGCGGCACTTATTAATACCAGGGCAGTTAATATCGTACTAAACCGCAAGGCCTTCTCACCACTTTTATCCATAGAAGTNNAAGTAGTAACCTTTTCCAGTAAGACCTTTCGGGTACTATCCATTCTTTTTGTATAGGATAAAATAGCGTCGGTGAGCCGATTTCCTTTTTGTGACGCTATCAGGTTTTCTGCTGCGGCTTTTCCGGCAATCTTAAAAGAGTCTAATACCTGCTGGCTGAATTTTAGCTTTTCATGAACCAGGTAATCAAGGGTATCAATGTATTTAACGGACTGTTTATCATCCTCAATTTTTTGTAGAAGGGCCAGGTCTGTTTCTATGAGTTGAACCTGCTTTTCAATTCCGGTGATAAGAGAACTGTCTTTTGTGCTGATTACACCCCGGATTTTACTTTCTATCGTAATTACATCCTTCTCCAGGTTCTTTAGCTCACTGTTGACCCTAAATTCATTCAGTAGTTTTTCATTGCCGGAAATGAGGGCGTTGATATTCTTTGAAGAATTATATTGGATATAAATGAGCAGCAGCGTGCCCAGGACGAATGTGGCTAATATGTAGTAAACAATTCTTTTTGAACTCATGACAAATAGGAGACTACTAATTTAAGCTAAAATCAGTCGTTGCTGTTTGTATGGGGGAGTTTGGTATATCGGTGAAGGAAGAAGACAAGAAAAGAAATGCATAAAACGATACCTGCAAGTAGTAAAATTAAGGTACTGTTGGCAGTTCCGGTATCTGCCAGTTTTAGAAACCAAAAGGATAGGCTGGTCAATAATAGAGTATCGGTAAAAAATAGTATGGTGTAAACAATTTTCATTTTTAAACTTTAAAAGAGACCCCGGTAAAAACCGGAGTCGTTTGCCAAGTCAACTGCTTAAGAAAAGAAGTAAAAAGTCTGTTTAGATTTATTTAGCTGATAAAAGAGGTAAAGAAAAAATATGTACAATCCTTTATGGGCATTAAGCCTGAGAAAGCATCTTGCTTATGATGCCCTCCCAAAAACTGCACTGTCCATTTCATTTCCCAGGTATCTCCATTTTCTTGCAGCATAAAAGTAGTGCGGGAGATATGAGCTAATGCCGGTAAAAAGGCGGAGAGGGAAATTCTATCGTCCAAAAAGTAAAAAGGATCGCCGGGG
>DGQO01000294.1:0-6096 GCA_002400445.1 Chitinophagaceae bacterium UBA4412 | reverse complement strand
AGTTTTACATAATCTCCCATTGCTTCTGCAAATAAAATATCTTCTAACTTAAGCCGGCGTACAATATTAGAATCCCGGATAAAAATAAATTCATCTTCATTTATCTTCATTTCCTCGGTCCTGCTCTGCAAAATTTCCCTGGCCCTGTCTATAGCTTGGATGAAACGGGATACGGTCACCGGTTTTACAATATAATCTGCTACGTTTAATTCAAAAGCCTCTGCGGCATATTCCTTTTTGGATGTGGTGAAAATGATGATTGGTTTCTTATTACCCAGGTTCCTGGTGAGTTCTAAACCCGTCATGCCGTTCATTTCAATATCTAACAAAATTAAATCAACAGGTTGCTCCTGTAAAAAATTATAGGCTTCCATTGCATTGGCACATTCACCCGTAANNGTTTATGATTTGTTAGAAATGCCACGAAAGTAAAATAATTAGGGCACATCCATAATAGCGCTTTTATGTTGCCCTGCGTTTCAGGCAAAGAGTTCCATATAGGTATGTGTAAAGAATTGATCCGCATTTTTATTTCTTCTGCAGCACTAAAGCCGCTAGTCTACATAAAATTGAGTATTTGTGTAAAAGGCAACGCAATCTACCTTACCGCATTAAACAGAGGCTAAGGGTTTCACTTAAAATTTTATTGCATTGAAAAAACGGCTACTTGTTTTGATTCTTTTTACTGTTTGTATTAAAGGGCAGGCACAAATTAGTGTTGTGGCAAATCCTACAGCGCAACCATCTCTTTTTTCATGGACGGGAACCGGCGCATACTCAGGCTATACGGGCACGCCCATCGTGTTTAATAATTCGCTGGTGCTGGAATATAACCCGGGTGGCAGTTCTGACCTCGCACAGGTAAAACAGCAACTGGCAGTGTACAATGGCAGCAGTATGCAACTGGTAGCCAATCCTGATGCGGGGCAAGGCATTTATTTTCAGTCTGGAAAAATCATTTTCAACAATAAGCTTTTTTTTATCTATCTGGATGCTACGGCTGTGCAAAGACTGGCATCCTTTGACGGAAATTCTATTACCCTTTATCCAAAACCGGATGCATCTAGTTCTGGTGTAATAGGTTCCTTCAGGATTTTGAATAATAATTTGTACCTGGCTTACCAGAATGCGTCGGTGGTAACACAATTAGCAAGATTTAACGGCACGGGTATCACGTTAATTGCCAACCCGGATGCCAGTGCCAATGGTTACTTCAATAATTTCAGTTTTGTTTACAATAACAAAATTGTTTCGAGATATGTGACGGCTGCGGGACCCAGGCAACTGGCTACTTATGATGGCACGCAATGGACGATATTACCTAATCCAGACAATACGGCTACCCGTGGCGTTCAGCCAGTTTTCCCGGTTTTGTACAAAAGCAAGTTGTATTTTTCTTATCTCAGTGCAACGAATCAGTATCAATTCCTGGAGTACGACGGGATCAATAATCCCACACTTATTGCCAACCCACAGAACTCATCTTCTAATGCAGGTGGCGTTTCGGGCTTGCCGGTAGTCGTTAACGATACCCTTTTCTTTCAGTACAGGGATATCAGCAATGTGTATCGCCTGGCAAAATTTGGCGGTAGTTCCATCAGCCTCGTTCCCAACCCAGATGCAAGCCCCAACGGATATTGGTATGCACCCATTGTAAATAATACCAGGTTGTACTTTCTATACCTGCCTGCCGATAATAAGCGCAGGATTGCGGAGTATCAGCCAGCTTCCAACAGTATTGTGGTGTATCCTAATCCCGAGGCGGGTTCAGGTTTTTGGGATAAGCCCATTGTGTTTGACAACAAAATTTATTTTCAATATATGAATTTGCAGAATATACTGCAGCTTGCGTTCTTTAATGGCAGTAGCGTACAATTGATAGCTAATCCCGCTGGTATTTACAATGGAACATCACCCAATAGCGGTTATACAGGCCATCCCATAGAGTGGAATAATAAATTGTACATGCAGTTTGGAAGTGTGCCTTACGGTTATGCAGGCAACCTTGCTTATTTTGCCATCAGTAATGGAATATGCCCCGGCAGTAATACCAATTTTATATCTGATGTTTCAGGTGCCGCTTACCAATGGCAAGTGGATAATGGCAGCGGCAGCTTTGTAAACCTTGGCAACACTGCACCATATAGTACTGTTACCAGCAACACCCTTCATCTCACGGCTCCCGCTACATCTTTGTATGGATATAAATTCAGGTGCGTTGTAAATGGAAGTACGTACAGCCAGACTTTCATCTTAAAATTTGCCAGCAATTGGACGGGTGCACTAAGCACAGCCTGGGAAACTCCAGGCAATTGGAGTTGTGGTGCCTTACCAGATGCTAATACAGATGTGTATATTAGAACTGGACTGCCAGGATATCCATTGGCCGGTTCAACCATTTCTGTACGGAGTATTCTTTTAGAAAATGGAGCATCGTTAAACGTGGCAACGAATAAAACGATAACGCTCACGGGCAAATAAAAACTATAAGTGAACCGTAGGACAGGGATTATTGGTGCAGCTTCTTTTAACGTCTGCACAAACAAATTTTGTTTGAGTTCGATGCTTGTTAGCAGAACGATTGAACAGGATCTGCTGGTACGGTCACTTCTTTTTGCAAAAGACTCCCATTAAATTCCGCTGCCCATTTGTTAGGATGATGCAGGCTTTCTGGTAGAAATCAAAAATGCCCTGTTTTTACGCAGGGCATTTTTAATCAATCTATAAAATCGAAATTATTCTACCACAATTTGCTGCGTATTTATCCAGCCTTTGTCATTTACAGAAATATAATAAACACCCTTTCTTAACGTGGATACGTCCACAGGATAAGTACCACTACCTGCAGGAATACTGATCATTTTTTTCAGGAGAATCTTACCTGAAACATCAATTAAATTTACGGCCAGTTGCATTGCTTTTTCAGACTGAATATACAGGTTTGCCGTTCCATTGCTTATATAATTTGGCCTGATGCTGATATCCAGATTTTTCACATCAGCGGCAAGGGTTACGATGCCTGAATATGAACTGCTGCCGTCAGACTCAATCATTTTCAATCTGTAATAATTAATTCCTGCAGCCGGGGCATTATCATAAAAAGAGAATGACCGGGTAAAGGAATATGCCACGAGGCTTCCCGCTGCCGCAAAATTTCTTCCGTCGGTGCTACGTTCTATCACAAATTGAACAGATGTGCTGTTGCTATTTGCCTTCCATTCCAGTAAGTTTTTACCCGTTTGTTTTTGTCCCCGGAAGAATGCTATACGCACCGGCAGGGCAGTAAATATTTCATCCGCACCAATATCTGGTGTACTTGCATCTCTTACTTCATTGTCAATATCTGTGGTTAAATCTGCAAGGGGCGTACCCTTACCATCCACCGCCGCATTGGCATTGGATACCAGGTGGAGGTCGCTCGCCGGATCAACGAATACCACCGCAACTCCACTAAGGCTATTGATGTCTGAAAGTGAATTCAACTGCCAGCCGGCAAAATTCTGATCGCCAGACCAGTAACCGATTGTAGCAGCATTGGCATTAAACACGTTATAATTGGAAGCGCCTGCCGGCCAGCCGCTGGCACTTGCTGTAGCACCATAACTGTTGGCAATTGCATAATGAGCACCAGCCCCGCCAGACCTGCTGTTGATAAAGATGTTATTTTTCATATCAAGCGTGGGACCTGTAAATGTAGTGCTGAAGTTACCCCGGTAATAGGCAAAACTTGGCTGCGCACCTGTGGCTACGCTGCCCGAAATATTAATACTGTTATAATAAATTTTTTCTGTGTAGCCCACGGTGGGATTCACCTGGTTCCAAATCCCGATAAACGAAGTATTAGATGTTTCGGCACTTCCAAGCGCAATCATATTGTTGGCCACAAACATTTCTCCTGCGGCTACATCCCGCAGGTAGATACCAGCCGCAACAGGCGGTGCCGTTACACTCACGCCATTAGCAGCATTACTAAAACCAAATATTTTATTACGGGTAATGCGGGCTCCGGTGTTAAGGCTGCCAATATATATTCCGGAAAGTACGGTACCAATGGCCCCTATGTTGGTGAGCTTGAGATTGCTGATGGTATTGCTGTCTATAACAATGTTTGGTACAGCCGTACTTACCAGGATACCGATGCCCTCATGGGTGGCGGTACTTACAGAAACCCCTTCGGCTGCAATATTATTGATGGTATTTCCCCTAATAGATACCGTGCCCACCTGGCACTCAATAGCCCGGAATAAAGCGAGCGCATTACTACTATTGTGGGTGAGATTTTGAATGAGGTTATTGCTGATGTTCATACTACCGTTGTTATTGGTAAATACGCCCCTGATTATGCCATTACCTGTAGTGCTGCCTTTTACCCCAATACTAATGCTGTGGGCAGTGCCGCCACCAAGCGTATTATCCTGTATCGTTACCGTAGCTCCGGCACCCAGAACCTGCACGGCAAATGCATTTCCGGATAATACACCCGTTGGTAATAAATCAATGGAGCCCACGGTATTATTGCGGATGTTGGCAATGCCCGAACTGTTATACGTAATACCTGTAACCACACTGCCGCCTGTGGAAGGAATAATTGTAATAGAACTCTTACCAAATGGCGCTCCCACAGTATTGCCTGTAATAGTGCCCACATTTACATTTCCGCCTATGATATAAATCCCGCTAAAAATCCCTTGCGGGGCGCCTGCACCACTGGTAGTAGTGAGCTGGATGTGTTCAATGCGGTTGCCCTGAATACTGCTTGCTGAGGCAACACCAACATTTAATTCTATACCGGTAAAGCGGGTGCCCGGCCCTGAAATATCGTAAAGGCCAGTGCCACTCGCATCTGCAGATCCAATCGAGTTATTGCTAATAGTATAGCCATCACCACCTACAACCTGTATACCCCGATGTATAAAACCCGATGCAAAAACACGGGGTGTAGTTTGATAGAGCCTGTTGTTATCTATCGTCCATCCGGTATTATTAGCGGCCAGCAGTATGCCAACATTAATTGCCGAAGGCTGAAAATAATTGTAAATCAAATTACCGGAAATAGTATTGCTGCTGTTTTCCTGGCCCGCAGTACCATTTGCATAAATGGCGTTTGCCGGGGTACCGGTAATTGCATCGGCAATCTTGTTATTCAGGATGCGGTTATTATTATTACCTGTGGAAGTGGTTGTACTAAATACCACGGTTCCACTGCTGGTAGCAGGTGCAGCACTTGCCAGGCTGCAGTTTTGTATCGTGTTATTGGTAGCGCCATCAATAAAGCGCAGGCAACTTGCGGCTGCCGAAGTATTGATATTGACGAATGAAAGACTACTTCCGCCAGTATTCAGTCCATCTATAGTAATATTATCGGCACCACTAAAGTCTAATAATGCTCCTGCAATATTACCAGCAATGTATGGAGCTACTCCGGTAGCCGGCCTGATGGCAATAGTGGAGTAGGATGCAGCGCCCGTGCCGCTTTGCACAAAGGTGGAAGGCAAAGTTTCTGAAGTGTTGTCCGTGATTGACACAGTGATGTCGCCCTGGTGTACCCCGTTATTAATGGCAGATACAGCTTCTTCTAATGTAGCATAGGAGCTTGGCCCGGGCGTACCCAATGTAGCCGTTACCGATACCTGGGCCTGTGCAAAAATACTGAAGAGCGCAAAGAGAGAAAGAAGGTAAAGTTTTTTCATTTGAAAGTAGATTTTTGATGTGTAAATAGCACTGTAAAACAGCGCTTGTAAACTAAGATTTTTTTTTGACAAGTCGTCAGCGTTTGGGTAAGGGGTGGTGCAGGGGAGATGAAGCTGCAGAGGATTAGATCCGGGGAGGCGGATCTATGAGGCGTGGTCACCAATATCTGTCATTCCTAAAAAAGGGAGCGTTCAGATATGTGGACCTAAATACCTGGTTAAGTCTTTACTGAAGTTTGTCATTCTAAAACTAACGAACTGGTTATGTTATTTTTTTCTGAGGTCCGTTCTTCAAGAACGCCTAAGGAAAGGGAGGGAGTGAGCTTGGGAAAAATTTACGTGGATTTCTTAACTCGCCAAAGCGGTAGTTATTCCTAACTCATGCAGCGTGCTTTTGACCCGAAGC
>DGQO01000295.1 GCA_002400445.1 Chitinophagaceae bacterium UBA4412 | reverse complement strand
CTTCAGCGGCTGGCAGAACGTCTGCAATCTCCCCATCGGTAGTAGTAATAACGGCCTGGTCGTCTGTTAAGAATTCTCTTCCATCAAAAATGCCCTCAGCCGTAAACTTTCGATATAATTTCATTCGTGATATCCTGTAATTTTGCCCGCCAATTAGGGAGGGGGTGCGATAAATATAAATCAATCCATGGAACGAATCCTTCGCCCGGGAATAAACACCCATTTTAGCCGCACAAAGTGCAACAATAAATTTTTATGCTGGATAAATTAGATGCTATAAAAGCCAAATTTGACAACCTGGGTGTAGCCCTTACCAACCCCGATATTGTGAGCGACAATAAAAAGTACAGTGCGATGAGCAAGGAATATCGCAGCCTGGAAAAGATTGTAAATGCCCGCAGCCAGTATGTAAAGTTGCTGGAAGACATTGCGTTTAACAAAGAGGTATTGCATAGCGATGATGATGAAATGCGGGATATGGCCAAGCAGGAACTCCCTTCCCTGGAGGCCCAACTGGAAGAGCAGGAAAAGCAATTGCGAAATATGCTGATTCCTAAAGATCCATTTGATGAAAAAAATGCCATCCTGGAAATACGGGCCGGTACCGGTGGTGATGAAGCATCCTTATTTGCCGGTGACCTGCTGCGGATGTATATGAAATATTGTGAAAAGAAAGGTTGGAAAACAGCCTTGCTCAGCGAAAGCGAAGGCACGGTGGGAGGTTATAAGGAAGTACAGGTAGAAGTAACCGGTGATGATGTGTATGGTATTTTGAAATTTGAAAGTGGTGTACACCGGGTACAGCGTGTGCCGGATACCGAAGGCAGTGGCCGGGTGCACACGAGTGCTGTAACTGTGGCCGTAATGCCGGAAGCCGAGGAAGTAGACGTAGAACTGAAAGATAGCGATGTAAAAATGGAGACTGCCCGCAGTGGCGGCGCAGGTGGCCAGAACGTGAACAAGGTGGAAACAAAAGTTTTTCTTACGCACAAAGCCACGGGTATTGTGGTGGTATGCCAAACAGAAAGAACACAATTGGCCAATCGGGAGAAAGCAATGGAAATGCTGCGCACAAAATTATATGATGAGGAAGTGCGTAAGGCAGAAGCAGCCATCGCCCACATGCGCAAGAGCCTGGTGAGCACGGGTGATCGAAGTGCAAAAATTCGTACCTATAATTTCCCGCAGGGCCGGGTTACAGATCATCGGATAGGTCTCACCGTTTATAACCTGGACAGTGTATTGAACGGGGAGTTGGAAGAGTTTGCAGATGCGCTGCAATTTGCAGAAAATGCAGAAAAACTTACCGGCCAGGATACTTAAATATCTATCACGCCTTCATATCCACACGATAAAATCAATTTGAGGAATTGATTTATTAGAATACTTTCACTATCAAATAAAAACTCATTTTTATGTTAGAAGAAATTTTTAACCTCGTTAAAGGCGCAGCCCAGCAATCCGTTATTGAAAACCCGGAAATAGACAACAGCCATAATGATGCAGTAGTAGCTGAAGCTACAGATACGGTGGCATCTGGTTTAAGAAATATGGTAGCCGGTGGCGGACTACAAAATATTATTTCTCTTTTTAATGGGAATAAAGATGAGCAGGGCAGCCAGAGTGGCATCTTAAGCAACCCCATTGTAAATATGATGGTGGGGCATTTTGTGGGCAAACTGATGAATAAATTCAATATGAATAGTAACCAGGCGAATCAGGTAGCCAATAGTCTCATCCCGAGCGTGCTCTCTAACCTTGTACAAAAAACAAATAGTTCAGATAACAATGGTTTCTCCCTCGAAGGGCTTTTAAACTCTCTCACAGGCGGGCAGGCCAGCCAGCATAGTCAGGGTGGGCTTAACGTTCAGGACATGATATCCCAGTTTACACAAGGCGGCCAGGGCGGCGGTGGCATCGCAGATATCATCTCCCAATTCACCCAGGGCGCACAGCAACAGCAACAGAAAAATGGCGGCGGAGGCCTCATGGATCTTATCAAAGGTTTTATGAAATAAATGAAAAGCGCCTTGTGGCGCTTTTTTTATTTCACTTATCAATTCTTTAACAACAAGCCTTTAAACTCTGGCACTTTGTTTGGTTCTTATTTAAACAGATTACGAATAGTAAATTTTCTCATAAGCAGTTAGTTTTGGTAAACGGCCCCTGTATCTACAGGGGCTTCTTCTTTAAATACCTTTGCCGGGTTTCTCCGTAAATACCAGGGAGAGTTGATTTCTTATCTTTATCAAAAAAAAACAATTTTTGCGTGGCAAGTACAGCAGAACCCAGACCATCCTTTTTAAAAAGACTACGCAGTTCAGAAACAGATGACGGCGCAGAAATGAGTTTCATCGATCACCTTGAGGCCCTTCGCTGGCACCTCGTTCGGGGCGTGATTGCCTGGCTTGCCTGCGTAATCGTTATTTTCCTCAATATTGACTGGATATTTGATCATGTGATTTACGCACCCGCTGAATCTGACTTTGTCACTTACGGGTTCTTGTGCAATCTTGGTCATACTTTACATATTGGCGATGCACTTTGTATGCCCCCTGTAAATATTCCTCTCCAGGGCAATACCATCAGCGGGCCTTTTATGAGCGCAATTTCTATCTCCATGATTGGTGGCGTCATCCTGGCTTTCCCTTATTTATTTTGGGAGTTGTGGCGCTTTATTAAGCCTGCTCTTTCTGATAAAGAGGTGAGGTATAGCCGCGGGAGTATATTCTGGGTTTCTGTATGTTTCTTTTCTGGGGCTGCATTCGGATACTATTTACTGGCACCTTTCACCTTTAACTTCCTGGCAAACTTTAACCTGGGTACCAGGGGCGCTTACAAATACATGCCTACCCTGGATGATTTCATAGACAGCCTCAACAATATCGTACTCGGTTGTGGTATTGCGTTTGAATTGCCCATACTGGCTTATGTTTTAGCCAAGATCGGTTTAGTATCTGCCCCGCTGCTGCGCAAGATTCGCAAATATGCATTTGTGGTCATTTTATTACTTGCGGCTATCATCACACCTTCGCCAGATTGGACCAGCCAGGTACTTGTAGCCATGCCTTTGCTGGTGTTATACGAAATTGGCGTACTGCTCGTAGCCGGTGTAGATAAGAAAAGAGCAAGAGAAGAAAAACAGTGGAGTTAAACCCTATACACATACTGCTTTACTAAAAATAGAATGGCTAATTTTGNNGTAATACATTTTTTGTTTCTCAATTCTATATTTATGTACAGCTTCGATCTTACCAAACCCATCGCCATTGGCTGCGATCATGCCGGTTTCGATTGCAAAGAAGACCTGATCTCTTTTTTAGAAGGAGAAAAAATGGTTTTTAAAGATTATGGTACCTATACAAAAGACTCTGTAGATTATCCGGACTTTGCACATCCGGTAGCCGAGGCTGTACAAAATGGTGAAGCCGCTTTCGGCATTTTACTTTGCGGCAGTGCCAATGGTGTAGCGATTACAGCTAACAAACACCAGGGCATCAGGGCTGCTATTTGCTGGGGAGAAGAACTGGCCGAACTTGCCCGCAAGCATAATAATGCTAATATACTTTGTATACCTGCCCGCTTTGTAAGAGATGGCGACGCCGAAAAAATGCTGGATATCTTTATGAACACCAATTTTGAAGGTGGCCGTCATGCAGACAGGGTACAAAAGATTGCCTGCTAAGGTAAAATCTGGTGTGAGAACAGTTTTTTTATTAAGTTTATTTAATCCTCATACACCTGGATTTCCATCAGGTAGTCTTCTACTTTAAACAGCTATTTACACCACGCACATTATTCCTGATGGTATGGTTTTATAAAAACCGGTGCAATGATTTCGAGCTGCTCATTGCACCGGATAATAATGGTAAACCCTGTTGCTTATTTAAGCGTTACTGCATTGGATAAAGTACTTAAATCAATTGCAGAGACTATTTGCTTTTTTGGCTCCCAAGGCATTTTAAAATTGTTCTCTCTTAACTCTTTCATCGTAACGTAACGGATTTTACTGATGATATTCTTAGTGATCTGAATGTAGCGAAAGCCATTAAATGCGGGGCCGGGCCGTTCCGGATTTTCTTTTGCATCTTTTCTGTTGTTAGACTCCGTAGGCCCAAGGGCAGCCGTTTGTACTATAATGGGGCGGTGTTCGTTCCACCATGCCGCAGCATTTGAAGCATTGTTTAAAGGGTTTTTAAAAGGAGGTACATTAAGGCAGGAGCTGCTAGCCCAGGCATCCACATTATCTCTGTGGTCATTGATCGTCTGAATACCATTGTTTACTTTAGCGCCTTCCCTGATAAAAATGCGCACATTTGTTTTTTCTTTCACCTGCATCAATGGAAAGGACATAAACTGAACCCTGTAATCCTGGATTTTCTTATTGTAGACAGATTTGTAATATTCCTGTGGATTCTCAGTGTAAAAATCCATGTAGTAGCGCAGGTGCTTATTCTCTTCGCTCCAGCCCAGGCGGTATTCTACTCTTTTGTGGCCATGCCCACTTAGGATGAGGTCTGGCTTCCTAGTACCCATCAGCCCCTGGCAAAGCTTTAAAAAATCATCTTGCATATTCTTTGACACTCCATAATCTAAAAATTCGTCTGCACTCTTTCTTTTAAAGTTTATAGAATTACTGCGCAGCCAGTCCGGGAATGGCTTCTCCGGATGCGCAAGTCCATCCTTCTGACTAAACCCAATACTGTCAGCCCGTAGCAGGTAGCCATTGACGAGTTTTTTATCTACCTCCGGGTGTTCCGTTTCTCTGAAATAATGAGGAAACTCATTGTTCTTAATGTTCAATGGCGGAGCATGCAAACCCACGATTACAGTACCCTCACCCGTTTCCTGTAATGCACGCTTAAGCATACTTATTTTTTCTTCCGTAAAACCCAGGGAGTCAGGATTTCCATCTACGAAATTTGTTTCCGATTCATCCATCGAACTAAATATAACTTTTAAGGCATCCTTAGCATTGGCACCTAAAATGCCTTTATCCATTTCCGTATTAATCATTACCAGTTTATTCTTACCGAGCTGAACTACGTAATTATCTGTTTGATTAATTAAGCCATGATAGGCATACATTCCATTCGTGGGCAAGGCAGCAACCTTGGAAGCGGCTTTATTCATATCATAGTACACGTGGTCTTTTCCCAGGATGGCCTCCGCATCTTCCTGTACCAGGTTCATTGAATTGTATTGCTTCACCGTCTTGTCTTTCCAGCCACCGGGTAGCAGGTCATAGCCTCCAAAATCACCCGCATCAATCCGGGCAATTAAATCATATGCGTTTGGTCTGTAATCATGATTACCCAGGGTGGTAAAAACAGGCACCCTTAATTCTTCATGGGTTTTAGCAGTATTTGGCGCAAAGAAATCTTTATCAGGATAAGGTGATTCTCCTAAAATTATTTTTTTAAACAATTTAAAATTACCTGGGCTATTCTTATCATCATCATTCTCGAAAATATAATCTACCAGGTCGCCGGTTAATATTAATAAATCCAGCGCACCAAGGCCATGCAACTTATTGGCGTATAAAACAAGATCCCGGAATGCATCATTGAAATTGTTGTAATTCTTAACGCCTTCAGGCATATTTTTATCCTTGAGTATTCTTCTAAAGCTGTCTAACCTTCTTGAAAGGTGTAAGTCTGTTGCATGTATAGCTGCAAAATTTTCCCAGGTATTTTTGCTGTAAATACAATGAGCAGCATAAACTAACCAGTTGTTCTCTGTTCCCTTAACCACCAAATCATAAAGTGTACTATCCTGCAATATGGCGTTATTAGGTAATGATGCAGTAGCCACATAGAATTGCTTAGGCTGGAAAGGTAAGCCTGGAGGGGTTGTGGGCACGCCACCAACCGGGCGGGCAGAAAAAGAAGTAGCCTGTGCAGACAGACCCGCTGATGTTATTGACGATTCGTTACCGATTTCACTAAACTCCATTAAACCCGTTACAGCGAACTCCTGTGTAGTGCGGGCGGAAGCTAACACAGGCCGTAACCCAATATTGTGATTCCATATCGTTTGCATAAAGCCGGGATACAAGGATTCCAATTGTAACTTTTCTGCTTTTGTCAATTCGCAAATGAGCAAAGGGAATTTTTTCAATTCCGTTGCTACAGGCGTACAGATCATGGGCCGCCCTATTTGAGGACCATTCAGCACCATATTTACAACCCTCGCAAAGTTGGCCGGTTTCCAAATGCATCCCCGGTCTACATAAGTAATTTCACCTATCGGCGTTTTTAATGTTGAAGTGGCAGGATAAGATACAGTCTCATCAAAACTCTTGTAACAATCACCCCATACAGCATTGCCCATAATTCCTTTATCCGGGTGCCAATAAATTGCACCCCATTCAAAATAACTCACTCTACCCGGTTTTCCTTTTGTATTGGTTTCATCAGAAATAGGAAAGCCCAGCGCCCTGATGCCAAGTGATGGATTTACATCTACACCTCCATATTTTAAAAAGGCATTCAGAATGCCCCCATGCACTTCATGTGCGCCGGTATTAGGGTGCCAGTAAATATGCCCAAACTCATACTTTTGCACTTTCCCTCCGTGATTAGCATCTGCCATAGCCACGGTAATTTTACCTAAGTCAGTGCCCGTTGTTTTCAACTGCGTAAATTTTTGGGTAATTGTTTCTAAAGGAGTCATAGTATTCTATTTTTAAAAAGTGATTGAACAAAATGGATGTATATGTCGTGTGGATGGTCTTGGCATTACGGCATGAAAATACTTGTCGCAGAACCCATTTGCAATACGTCATTAGGGGGTACAACTAAATCATCTTATTCTATAGCCCATTATATTCAAGGCACTGTCAGAGACGCCATGTTTAACTTTCGCTTCTAAAATTACTTTTGGAGATAGATTGCTTGAGTGTGGATAAAGCAATTAGCCTGGTAATTCAATGAAATTACCTTTAATTGCTTTTAGGTTTTTTTAGAAGAGTCAAAATGGTACTTTAGTGCAAATAAACCGGCGCTGGTTTCAGCGCATATTTCTTACCGTTCTTATTGAACCACACATGAAAAAATTACTAGTTTTTATTTCGACGATTTGCCTGCTGCAGTTAAGTTATGCCCAGAAAGAAGGAGCACCTAAATATGCGGAGATAATAGATCAGTCTTTGCTTCAAAAACACCTCGCCATTATAGCAAGCGACGAAATGGAGGGCCGGGAAACAGGTACGGAAGGGCAGCGAAAAGCCGCAGCATACATCCAGGATTTCTTTAAAGAAATTGGTCTTAAACAACCGGATAATGCAAATGATTACCAGCAAATGTATCCCTTATACCAGGATAGGATTGATAAGGTTAAGCTTTCCGTAAATGGAAAAGAAGCCTTATTTGGTACAGATTATCTCGTTTCGCTCATGAACAGTTCGGCAGGAAAATTTGAGGGTAAGGAAGTTGTCTTTGTGGGCTACGGCATTGATGATCTCAAATATTCCGACTATAAGAATCTACATGTAAAAGGCAAAATGGTGGCCTTTTTTATGGGTGAGCCTAAAGCAGACGGACAATACTTTTTGGGCGATGCGGCTGGTCGTAGTTCCTCCTGGACCTATCCCGGCATTCCTGATAAGCTTGCCGCTGCTAAGCAGCATGGCGCCATTGGCGCATTTGTAATCAGTCCTACCGCCAGCTCATTTAGCAGCCGCAGCGTAGAAAATGCAAAAGAAACAGCAGTGTACTTTCCTAAAGCAGATTCCCGCAATTATAAATTGCCTTTCGTACAATTGAACCACAACTTTGCCCAAAAGATTCTTGGCGCTTCGGTTTCGGAATATATTGCTACAGCAACTACACATGCTGCCTTTAAACCCACAGACTACAAAATAGTTAAAACCAAAGTTGAGTATAAGCTTAAAATGAATCGTAAAACAGTGATGGCAAGTAATGTGCTCGGCCTCGTGGAAGGTTCAGACAAAAAAGAGGAATACGTTTTTATTACAGCCCACTATGATCACCTTGGTATACGAAACGGTGTAGTGTACAATGGTGCGGATGATGATGGTAGCGGCACTGTAAGTATCATGGCTATTGCCAAAGCTTTTGCACAAGCTAAAGCAGATGGCCACGGGCCGCGGCGCACGGTAGTGATCATGGCCGTAAGCGGAGAAGAGAAAGGATTATGGGGCAGTGAATATTATTCTGATCATCCCATTTATCCTTTGGATAAGACCTCTGTTGATTTAAACATTGATATGATTGGCCGTGTAGATACAGAACGAAAGAAAGACGATACTTTAAACTATGTATATGTAGTGGGTAATGATAAGATAAGTTCAGACTTGCCGGTGATTAGTGAGGGAGTAAACGAGAAATATACAAAGCTTGTTTTAGACTATAAATTTGACGACCCTAAAGATCCCAATCGCATTTACTTTCGCAGTGATCATTATAATTTTGCCCGCAAAGGGGTGCCCGTATTGTTCTATTATGATGGTATGCTAAAGTCAGACTACCACCAGCCCACCGATGATATTGAAAAGATTAATTTCTCACTCATGCAAAAGAGAGCACAATTGGTTTTTAATACTGCCTGGGAAATGGCCAACCGGGAGGAAATGCTTAAAAGAGATATTCCGCTTTCAACGGCTACGAGGTAAAATAAATGTTTCGATTAATCATCCGGCCCGGCTTACTGCCGGGGGTTGTTACAAGCAAAATAATTACGTTGCATCATCAATCTTGCCTCGCCTTTTATAAATGAAAACAAAGCTCATAAAAGCAATAAGAGAAATGATAATCAAAATGGCCGAACTCATCATTCGGGGTTTATCCCCGGCGCTGATACTATCGAACAATCTTACCATTCCCATAGCCGAGACTACAGCATAACATATTAACCCTATAATGAGAACGTTTTTTTTCACCTGCCTCAAGGTAACATTTTTTAGTGTTGTTGAAAGTTTACGCTGCTGATTAGCAACACAGAAAACTATGCAATTGCTTTTCATGCTTCCTGGGAAATGGCGAAAGAAATGCTGAAGCGTTATATTTCACCTTCTGCTCCAGGAAATGAGGAACATGACATTTATAATAATGCAGCCTTGGCATAAGCATGGTTTCCTTGCTGCAGAGCAACAAAAAAAGAGTTGCCTGTGTTAAAGACAACTCTTTTACGGAAGCATGTTAACCCTTTTACAGAATCTCAATTTGTTTAGGCTGTTTCTGCTTTGCGTGCTCCAGTTTAGGGATTAAAAGATGCAATACACCGTCCTGGTATTTAGCCTCAATTTTTTCTGTATCTACCACATCTCTTTGCAAGGTAAAAGTTCTGGAGAAAGACTGGTAGCTAAACTCACGGCGGCTATAACGTACATCTTCTGGGTTTTCACTTTGCGTTTCC
>DGQO01000067.1:2100-3517 GCA_002400445.1 Chitinophagaceae bacterium UBA4412 | reverse complement strand
ATAGAATACCTGCCTACCGGCAGGGAAGTTTCCTAAACTTTAGATCCAAGTTCGATTCTTGGCTACTCACAATTGATCCCGGCTTTTGGGAACAATTGCAGCAGCTTCTTTTTATTCTGCTAAAACATAAGTGGTGCTGCGCCCTCCGGATGCCTCCCTAATTAATATGTTGCGGTCTGTAAGGTTTTGTATATCTCTTAACGCAGTATCCTGGGAGCATTTGGCCATCTTTGCCCACTTTGATGAGTTCAATTTTCCTTCAATTCCGTTAAGCACTTTGTTCAGTAGCAAAACCTGTCGACGATTAAAGGAACTCTCCGCATGTTTTTCCCAGAATTTGGCTTTCTTCAACACTGTTCCCAGTGCCTCATCCGTACTTTTAATTGCTCGTTGCAGGCAGCCAAGAAACCATTCAATCCATTGGGTAATGTCCATGGTGCCACTTTGCGTAGCTTCTAAAATGGCATAGTATTGTTTTCTTTCTTTTCTTATCTGGGCGCTCATACTGTAAAACCGCCTGGATGTATCATCGGCACGGCATAATTGCATGTCTGTAATAGTTCTGGCAATGCGTCCATTTCCATCATCAAAAGGATGAAGGGTTACAAACCACAGATGAGCGATAGCCGCTTTCATTACAGGGTCAATTTTGTATTCTTTATTGAACCAGTTGCAAAACTGCAACATTTCTTTTTCGAGTATTTCAGCATCCGGCGCTTCATAATGAATCGTTTCTCTTCCCATTGGCCCCGACACGACTTTCATAGGATCAGCCTTTGGGTTATTCCTCCAGGCACCTGCAACTATTTTTTGCATGCCAGTTCTCCCGGTCGGAAACAGTGCCGCATGCCACCCAAATAAACGATCATCGGAAAGTGCATTTTGGTAAAGTTGCGTAGCATCCATCATCATGTTTACCACGCCGTCCACATGCCGGTCTGCCGGAACTAATCCGGCTATATCCATTCCCAATTTCCGGGCAACAGACGATCGTACTTGCTGCAAGTCTAAGATCTCCCCTTCAATTTCACTGGATTTAACCACATCAAGCGTGAGTGTATGCAAGGTGGCTTCTTCCTGAAGTTGAAATCCTAAACCTTCCATCCGGCCGAGCAATCTTCCTTGCTGATGGCGTACTTCAGCTAATATTTGTGTGATAGTGCTATGATTCCAGTGAAACCGGGGCCAATTTGAAAGCTGATGGATATATTTTCTTATTGNNGCTGTATTCTCCGCAAATATTTGATATTAATCTTTTCCAACTTTGATAAACACAGGTACAGCGACATTTATTTTATAATGCGTTTATAAAAATCCTCCAGGCATCCAAGACATGTCTTGCCAAACAATCATCAACCAGCCTCGCACACTATTTGTACTTTGAAACTTGTAACGCCGTCACCCGGCAATTATTTAT
>DGQO01000067.1:0-2092 GCA_002400445.1 Chitinophagaceae bacterium UBA4412 | reverse complement strand
CATTGCTGTAGAACAGGATAAGGATGCAAAAAGCATTATGCAGAACACCCAGAAAGAGGAGTTCATTCATTTTGCAATGGACCTGGAATTCCTCCTGCGAAAAAAGCCTACCTGGAAAACCATCATGAAAAACGTGCTATTCAAAAGTGGCGACATTGTAGAAAATGGGGAGAAGGCTGAACAGAAAGTGGAAGACTAAATCCCGGTCTGCGGAAGCTCGAGGTTACGTACATTTCTTTTGATGTAAATATCCTGCGTTTCTTAACCCTTCAATTGATCCTAATAAACATGACTACCGATTATCAGTCCCTGCTTTTCCCCCAGATTTTTATTGGAAATGAATGGTACAGTACAAGCAAAACTTTTGAAGTACATAACCCTGCAAACGGTAAATTAATTGCGGCTGTTGCCGATGCCAGCGCAGCCGATGCAGAACGGGCTGTGCAAGCTGCTGCCGCTGCTTTTCCATCCTGGAGCCAGGCCCCGGCAAAAGAACGTGCGGCGGTTTTGCATCAATGGTTTGCCCTCATTCAGCAGCATAAAGATGCCCTTGCTGCCTTGCTTACGGCCGAACAAGGCAAGCCGCTGAAAGAAGCGGCCGGAGAAGTGCAGTATGGTGCCTCGTTCATAGAATGGTTTGCCGAAGAATGCCGCCGCAGTTATGGAGAAACCATTCCTGCGCCCGTTAGCAACAAACGTTTCATTACCATCAAGCAAGCTATTGGTGTGGTGGCTGCTATTACCCCCTGGAATTTTCCGGTAGCCATGATCACCCGTAAAATTGCACCCGCCATTGCCGCAGGTTGCACGGTGGTATTGCGGCCTTCATCGCTCACACCCCTATGTGCGCTTGCATTAGCACACTTAGCAAAGGAAGCCGGTATGCCCGCCGGCGTACTCAATATTGTTCCTTCTTCAGACGCCAAAGCCATTGGTGCCGTGCTTACAAGTCACCCCTTCATTAAAAAGCTATCCTTTACCGGCTCCACAGCCACAGGTAAAAAATTAATGGAACAATGCGCAGGCACTGTAAAACAATTATCGCTGGAGCTGGGAGGTAATGCACCCGTTATTGTATTTGATGATGCAGACCTGGACCTTGCTGTAAAAGGTACCATCGCCAGCAAGTACCGCAATGCCGGGCAAACCTGTGTATGCGCCAATCGCATCCTGGTGCAGTCTGGTATTTATCAAAAATTTCTGGCGGCATACAAAGAAGCAGTGTCTGCCCTTAAAGTGGGAGAAGGCACGCAGCCCGGCGTGGAGATCGGACCACTGGTAAATAAGGCAGGCGTAGAAAAAGTACAACAACTCCTGGAAGATGCGGGAAAAAAAGGGGGCGAAATTATCCTGGGCGGTAAGCCACATGCAGCAGGTCCGCTGTTTTTTGAACCCACCATCATCACCCATTGTAATGTAGAAATGGAGTTAAGCCAGGAAGAAATTTTTGGGCCGGTGTCTTCAGTATTCCTTTTTGATACAGATGCAGAAGCCATTGCCCTGGCCAATAATACCGCTTATGGCCTTGCTGCTTATTTCTTCAGCCAGGATATCCGGCGCTGCATTCACATTGCAGAACAATTGCAATATGGAATCATCGGTGTAAATGAAGGCATCATCTCTTACCCGGAAGTGCCTTTTGGCGGCGTAAAAGAAAGTGGCTTTGGCAAAGAAGGCAGTCACTATGGCCTGGAAGAATACCTCGAAACAAAATACATCTGCATCGGCGGACTTTAAGTTTTTTCCCGCTCACATATGAAAGCATTTTTGCTGGCACAATTGTTAGATGATATCATCTACATCAGCAAAAATTTATGAGCGACACTACTCTGAGAAACTTCGGTATCATAGGCGGCGGACCAGCCGCCCTCTTTATGGTTAAGCGCCTGCTGGAGGCAAATGAATTCAATATACACATCAGCATTTTTGAAAAAAACGATAGCCTTGGAGCGGGTATGCCTTACAGTGAAGTAGGAGCAAATCCTGAGCACATCACCAATGTGTCAGACAATGAAATTCCGCCCCTGCAGGAAACCATGAAAGAATGGCTGGAGCATGCCCCCTCTCCACTCCTGCAGCAATACCATATTAC
>DGQO01000257.1 GCA_002400445.1 Chitinophagaceae bacterium UBA4412 | reverse complement strand
TGCAAGGCGTTCTGTTCTGCCAGACTCTTTGAGAATGTTTCCAAAGAACAACATACCCAGTAATGGTAGTGCCGAAGGTGAAATAAAACAGGTGAGCAAAAGACCAATGATAGGAAACAATATTTTTTCCTGTTTTGATACCGCACGTGGGGCCTTCATTCTTATCCTCTTTTCCTTGGAGGTGGTAAGTAATTTCATAATGGGCGGCTGAATTACAGGAACAAGCGCCATGTAAGAATAAGCTGCAATGGCAATGGGGCCAATGAGATGCGGAGAAAGTTTAGAAGAAAGAAAGATAGCCGTGGGTCCATCTGCACCCCCGATGATACCAATGGCGCCAGCTTCTTTTAAAGTAAAGCCCAGCAGGATAGCACCCACGAATGTGGCAAATACACCAATTTGAGCAGCCGCACCTAATAGTACTAATTTAGGATTGGATATCAGCGTGGTAAAATCTGTCATGGCGCCAATACCCAGGAAAATAAGCGGGGGATATATTCCCTTTAATACGCCAAAGTGCAGGTAACTTAATACCGATCCTGGTTCGTATATGCCTACCTGGTAGCCGCCCACAAACGGGATATTACCAATGAGAATGCCTACACCAATAGGAATGAGTAACAGTGGCTCGTAATCGTATTTTATGGCCAGCCATATAAAAATGAGGCCCACGGTAATCATAATAATATGCCCGATGGTAACATTGGCAAAGCCTGTAAAACTTAAAAATTTCTGAAGGCCCTTAAGCGCCTCCTGGTAAAGCCCACCCGCTTGGGTGGTTTCCATAACCGATGGAATGCCCTGTGCCAATGCGTAGCCTCCAACAGATGCCACAAACACGATGAGGACAACGTATTTAATCATATTTTTCATACATAGATATTAAAGGATTTCCAGCAGGATATCGCCCTGCAATACTGTACTTCTGGCGGCTACTTTAATAGCTGCAATGGTTCCTGAGGTTTCGGCCAGGATCATGTTTTCCATTTTCATTGCCTCCAATACGAGCAACTTGTCACCCATTTTTACGACGTCTCCTTCTTTCACTAAGATTTCAAGCACAATGCCTGGCAGCGGAGATAGTACTGTTTTCATAGTGTCAGACGAGGTTAGGGCGTCCACTTTATGGGTGAGCCTTGGTTCTGTTCTGATGAGCGTAGGTGTTTTAGAAGTTTTCTTTACTTGAGTTTCCATCACTACTTCATAAGGAGAACCATTTACTTCTACCTGGATGATGTTGTCGGTGGCATCCTTTATATGAATATGGTAGGAGCTGCCGTTGATCTTAAATTTATACTGTTTCATATTTTACTATTTGTATTGGATATTACTTTCTTGCAAACTGCTGTAGTCCATATATTTTTGAACTCCATGGAGAATAACTTTTGGGTGAATTCCCAATGGTAAGAATCGCATTTTCTTCATCATGTGCGTCTTCCATAAAAAGATGAATAGCTGCTGCAATAGCGGTAATTTCTTCTCCGCTGCGTTGTGGTGCTACCGGTTTCTTTTCAGTGGGTTGCCCGGCCACCTGCTTCTCCTTTTTCTTTAAAGAAAGCAGGTAAGGAACCAGGTACTGAAATACGAGGACCAGTAGTACCAAGCCCAGGAAGACCACTAATATGCCTACAATGAGGATGATGATACCTCTTTCCATATCTAAGCTCATAATGCGGTATTTTATAAGGGTATATTAGAATGTTTTTTTGGTGGATTTACCTGCTTTTTGGTAGCGAGCGCTTCCAGCGAACGGATGATGCGGAACCTGGTGTTACGGGGTTCAATAATATCATCTATATATCCGTATTTGGCAGCCTGGTATGGGTTAGCAAATTTCTCTGTGTATTCCGTTTCTTTCTGCAGAATATATTTTGCCTTTTCTTCGGGATCCTCAATTTGTGAAATGTTTCTTCCTTCCAGCACTTCTATGGCTCCTTTTGCTCCCATCACGGCAATTTCTGCAGTGGGCCATGCATAATTCACATCGCCCCGGAGCTGCTTAGAACTCATTACATCGTGCGCACCTCCGTAAGATTTCCTCAGGGTGATGGTTACTTTAGGTACCGTGGCCTCTCCGTAAGCAAACAACAATTTTGCACCGTGCAAAATAATTCCACCATATTCCTGCGCACTACCGGGCAAGAAGCCAGGCACATCTACAAAGGTTACAAGTGGTATATTGAACGCATCGCAAAAGCGTACGAACCTCGCTGCTTTCCTGGAAGCATTGATGTCTAATACTCCCGCAAGAAATAAAGGCTGGTTTGCTACGATGCCCACAGGGCGGCCATTGTAACGGGCAAACCCGGTAACAATGTTTTTTGCATAGTTCCGCTGTACTTCCAGGAAGTCAGCATTATCAATAGTGGCCTTTACGATATCTTTTACATCATAAGGTTTGTTTGCACTATCTGGAATAATCTGGTTCAGGCTTTCTTCAAGCCGATCGATGGGATCGCTGTTGTCCAGCACCGGGGGATCTTCAAGATTGTTCTGCGGAAGATAGCTCAGCAGTTTGCGAATAAGCAATAATCCTTCTTCTTCGGTTTCAGTAAGAAAATGCGAAACACCGGATTTAGTAGCATGTACAGTTGCTCCACCCAGGTCTTCGGTGCTGATGACTTCGCCGGTTACCGTTTGTACCACCTTGGGGCCAGTTACAAACATGTAAGAAGTATTTTCTGTCATCAGAATAAAATCTGTAAGAGCGGGCGAATAAACAGCACCACCGGCGCAGGGCCCAAATACAGCACTAATTTGCGGTACAGAACCCGAGGCCAAAATATTTCTTTGAAAGATTTCTGCATAGCCGGCAAGGGAGCGCACACCTTCCTGTATCCTGGCGCCACCAGAATCGTTGAGTCCTATTACAGGTGCACCTACTTTCATGGCTTCGTCCAATACTTTACACACTTTTGCCGCAAATGTTTCTGACAGGGATCCGCCAAATATGGTAAAATCCTGGGAGTAAACGTAGATGAGTCTGCCGTCAATAGTGCCCCTGCCAGTAACTACGCCATCAGAATAATATTTTTCATTATCCATCGACTTTGTTCTGTGCGTGACGAACATATCATACTCCTCAAAACTGCCATCGTCCAGCAGCAATTCTATACGCTCCCGGGCAGTAAGTTTTCCTTTTGCATGCTGAGCTTCTATACGCTTAATTCCGCCTCCAAGCCTGGCTTCTTCCCGCCGGGAAACGAGTTCTCTTATTTTTTCTGAATTTGACGACATGGTATATGTGGTTTTACTGATTTAAGATTTCTTTTCGCAGAGTTCTGTGAGCACTCCGAATGTAGATTTTGGATGCAGAAAGGCGATATCCAGGCCTTCGGCCCCTTTTCGTGGAACTGCATCAATGAGTTGAATTGATTTTGAGGAGGCATCCTCTAACTGAGCTTCTATATCATTTACCGCAAAAGCAATATGATGAATGCCTTCGCCTTTTTTTTCTATAAACTTGCCTACAGGCCCATCGGGAGAAGTGCTTTGCAGCAATTCAATTTTTGTTTGCCCGATTTTGAAAAAGGCTGTTTTAACTTTTTGCTCTGCCACTTCTTCAATAGAATAACAGGTGAGGCCTAAAGTTTCTTCGTAGAATTTGATGGCGGCATCCATATCTTTTACTGCAATGCCAATATGTTCAATATAATTTAGTTGCATTTTAAAGAAAATTAAGTGAGTGAAGTATGTTTTTTCAAAGGGTAAACTTATTAATGATGTCTTCTCTAAAAATTGATTTCGATCATATGGCAAAGGATATGCATCATGTTAGAAAATAGCGTACTGCAGGTACCAAACCAATACCGCAGCAATAAAACCTGCCAGGGCGGGTAGGGTAGCTATCTTAATGTATTTACCAAAACTTAATTCTTTTACCATGCCCATAGCTACTACACCTGCTGCAGAACCTATTACTAATAAGGAGCCCCCGGTGCCTGCAGTAATAGCAAGTAAAATCCACAAGCTCGAATCTGTGGTGCCCAGCATCTGTATCGCCATTGCAGTAAGGGGTACGTTATCGAGAATGGAAGAAATAATACCAAGCAAAATGTTACCGGCGATAAAGGCATTATTTCCGGGCGCATCGCCATAGATATAATGCGCAAGCATGTGTAATGTGCCCAGCGTATGCAGTGCAGACACGGCCAGCAAAATACCGATGAAGAACTTTAGAGAAGAGATATCTGTCCTTTTTAAAAAGTCGTCAATTGATGCGCTAAGGTGCGTGGGTCCGGGTGTGAATCTTTTGAGAAGATCTACCAGGATCCAAACTCCACCAAGACCAAACAACAACCCAAAATAAGGAGGAAGCCCTATCAGGCTTACGATTAAAGGCAATGAAAACGAAAAGAAGACTGCACAGATAACCGTAACTTCAGAAGGCGATAATTTGGTAATAACCTCGCTGGCGTTATCATCATTAGCGTTCTTTATTTTGCGGAAAAGCATCCAGGTAGAAACCAGCCATAACGCTGCTGAAGGAAGAAAGGCTTTATAGAGTATTTCGATTGTGCCAAACTTCTTTGCAAACCATAGCATGATGGTGGTTACATCACCAATAGGCGAAAAAGCACCGCCTGCATTGGCACTGATCACAATGCTCGCTGTAGCGATGAGCAGGTTATTGCCTTTAAAAAAACGGCGTGATATCTGGATCATGATAATGGTAGTGGTAAGATTATCTATAACCGCAGAAAGAAAAAA
>DGQO01000290.1 GCA_002400445.1 Chitinophagaceae bacterium UBA4412 | reverse complement strand
GCTGCAATGGCCTCAAAGTCGGGAATACTAAAACCTGGGTTGCCAATTGTTTCTAAGAAGATTGCTTTCGTATTACCATCAATTTTGGAAGCAATGCTCTCGGCATTATCGCCGTCTGCAAAGCGAACTTCAATGCCGATGCGTTTAAAGGAAACCTTAAACTGGTTATAACTGCCACCATATAAGAAGGAGGAAGCCACAAAGTTATCGCCGGGTAATAGTAAGTTATGTAAGGCCAGGAACTGCGCACTCATTCCCGATCCTGTGGCAACTGCGCCCACACCACCTTCTAATGCAGCAACCCGTTTTTCTAATACATCGGTTGTGGGATTCATCAGGCGGGTATAAATATTTCCAAACTCTTTTAGCCCAAACAGGTTGGCGGCATGTTCTGAACTTTCGAAAACAAAAGAAGTGGTTTGATAAATGGGTACCTGGGATGCATGCGTAGTGGCTTCCGGTGAGTACCCTGCATGTACTTGCAGGGTTTCAAATTGTAATGCTGTTGTAGACATATTTATTTTTTGATTATGATTAGTCTACTAAATTAGTATACTTTATTTATAAACCCAGATTTCGGTAAAAGAATTTAGAAACTTTTACTTACGACGATCGGCAAACCAGCACTAAATCTGCATTGTAGCAGTAAAATAAATTTCGTGGTTTGAGTCATCGCCGGTACAGGCCGGGTAAAATTATTAAGAGGGAAAAGAATACAGGTAAGTTGAGTAAGAAGAGAAAATCATCCTTTTACAGGATAAAAAATAGATCTTGATACCGCTACATTTGATCATCAAACCAGTGAGTTGAACAGTTATTATATTCAGACTGTCTTTAGGGGAAACCGGATAACCGATGTGCAACATNNAAATACACAAGACATGAACTTACCTGATTGGGTAAAATCATTGGCATTTGCAATCATTGCAACGCTTTCTCTTTATTCTGTCCAGGCACAGAAGAAACTGGTACCTATTACCGAGTCTGCACTTACAGGGCTTTTATTACCTGCCGGCAGTAAGCAAGATAACAGGATGTTGATGAAGGCGTCGGGTAGGGTATTGATGGAAATGGAAGCAAAAAAAGTAAATACGACTATTTCAAAAACAGAAATTTTGTATTTACCGGCAAGTGCAGAAGGTGCTGATGCTGTTTCAATAGTTCAACGGCTCTCGGCAATGGGCTGGACAATTACCCCGGTGCAAACTGATGAAAAATATGCCTGGATGCAGAAAGACAACCGGTATATCATTATCTATTTCTCACCCGAAAAGAAAGACAATAATCTATACTTTGGCGAAGTAAACACCGCTCCAATGAATGCAGGAAACGGAAACAATTATTCAGATAATCAAAATGGAAATAACAATAATCAAGAAAATAGCCAACCAGCCGATCAACAAACTGCAGGTCAAAATCAGGAGCCGGCAGTTTCCATTCCTGTAAACAATTCATCCACTGCAAACCCTTCGACCTTCGCTTTTACCAGCACCAATTTTGATGATGGATGGCAAAGTACTGCAAAGGAAGACTGGGTAGAAGTAACCAAAGACAATATTAAGGTGTTACTGCATTATCCAAAGGAAGGCACCATTTTTCCTGCCGACCCCGAACCCTTGACAAATGCGGCATGGAATATATTGGTGGCACCCCGTTATAGCGATTTAAAAAATTACAAAACCAGTTACATCAGCGATTATGATAGGCCATACCTGGGAATGGGATATGCAACAGAAAATGCTACAGGAAAAAATGTGTTCGTCCTGCTATTCAGGAAGGGGTCTACCGGTTGGCTCGAATTTGTTTCACCTGATAAAAATAGTTTTATTCAACAGTTTAAATTTGATCCGGAAAGCATCCGTTATGATAGTGAATCTGGCCTCCTGAGCCCATTGGTTAAAATGGTTAACTATAATAAGTTCAGCGTAGCCGCATCTGATTTACAAGGAAAATGGACCAGTGATTTTACAGGTATACAACAATTGTATAGTTTATATACGGGGGAGTATGTGGGCATGCATATGAATCAATCTTCACAAACATTTCAGTTTGGCACAGACAACACCTATAACTGGGAGATATTGGTGGTAAGCGGAATGGCCGGTAACGCAAAAGCGACGAATGTAAAATCTTCCGGAAAATTTTCTGTACCCAATAACTGGCAGTTGGACTTTTCTGATATAGAAGGCAGACCAAAATTATATGATGCCTATTTTACCTGCATTAAAGCGGCAAGGATGCTTTGGATAAATGATGCTAAGAATCCAGGTTCCGGAATTTTTACCGGGTTTGGGTTGGCTAAATAAATTCTGCTGATTATTTATCATTAAAATCAATTTAAATGCTTTCAATTATTTTAGCACTATTGCTGCTGCCAATGGCAATATTTGCACAACGACAGGATGTTTACATTGACAAACTTTTCATCTCTGCCCCTTAGTATTGACTCGCAATACAATCACGGGATAAATTCTAATGTTATTTGTATCCTGAACAGGTTTGAATACCCAAAACATTGTTACCCGGATGCCTTTCATCTTTATGTACTGACTTACCTTTAAAAAAGAGTATATTCAGTATCTAAACTGTAACAATTGAAAACACTAAAAATATTCAGCCTGNNTTTCCTTTTTCCTTGAAAATGAATGTGTACAAACCCACAGGAGCTAACCAGGCGACGAAACGACCTTTGGTGATTTTTGTACACGGGGGTGCCTTTATTTCGGATGCAGATTTTAATGACCCGGAAATGAACAGCATGGCTATCGAGTTTGCAAAAAGAGGATATNNCGGAAGCCCGATTATTTGCTGCAGACTCGGCGGAAACCATCCGGGCCATCTACCGGGCGCAGCAAGATGTAAAAGCTGCTATCCGTTATTTTAAATTGCGTTCCGATATAGATTCTGTTGATGTGTGTGCTGTGTTTTTGGCAGGCCATAGTGCCGGTGCTATCACGATTCTGCATGCGGCCTTTACTGATCAGTCTTCGGAGAAGCCAGTTATAGCAGCAGCGCAAAACACCCTGCCGAATCCTAACTGGCAAAACAGGTGTGAAATAACGAACCCCTTCAATCCCTCTGAATGCATTTTTTACCAGCCTAATGGCCCGCAAGGTAGAGACAATGCTGCTTACGCTGCACTCAACCGCCCAGGCGACGATTATGAAAATGCAGCAGCTTACTTGCGGCCCGATTTAGGGCCCATCAGCGGTGAAGTAAATGCAGGTGTAGGTGATGAGATCTTAGGCGTGGGTGCAATGGCCGGCGCTATTGCGGATACAAACCTTTTAATAAACGCCGTAAATTTTCCAGCCGTTTTTTTATACCATCAGCCGGCAGATAGGGTAGTAGATTTTTATAGGAACAGACCCTTCAGTTTTTATAATGATCTTTTAAACCCTGGCCCAAATACGGAATGGCCTATCTTAAATGGTTCATTGTTTATTAAAAACAAACTGGCACAATTAAACTATCCAGGGCAGGTGGCCATCTACTGGTTTGATAATTCTGCAGCAGACCCCCTGGCATTAAATTCTCATGCAATTTTACCATATACTGTTACAGTGGCGGATAGTATGGCTAAATTTTTTGCAAAAGTTTTGGCAGCGCCGCACAACTGCTTAAGCGTGGTTCCATTGCGCAGTAGCCTGCAGGGAAGCCTCCAGGGAAAATATATCAAACTGCGTATGGAAATTGTTGAAAACACCGAACTGATAACGAAACTGGTACTGCAAAAATCTACCAACAGCCGGGATTATTTCAATCTTACTAGCATCATTCCTGGAGGCAAAGCTCTGTTTACTTTTATAGATAGTTTGCCCGTAGCACAAAATTTCTATCGCATGGAAATGACTACTACAGCCAGAAAATTCTTTAGTAACACGGTACGCATTCTATACCAACAGAGCAATATTACTATTTACCCCAATCCAGTTAGTGGAAATTTTTTGCAATTGCAGATTAATAATGGAAGCATTGCGGGCAAAGGCAACCTGTTCATAAAAGATGTTTTGGGTAAAGTAATTATGGTGAGAGAAATGTATTTGAGCAGTGGCCCTCACCTGCAAACGATACAACTGCCTGCCTTGCCGGCGGGAGTCTATTTTATTGAATTACTAAATCATCAATTGGAAAAATTGGGTCCCGTTAAATTTATTAAAACAAACTAATCTCAAGTGCTGCTTGACGCTATGGAAAAGAACCGTTAAAAGCCAGATTTCCTCTAGGCAAGTTCTTCAGTTTTGCATCTCGGTAAGGATGAATACAATTTTGTATTTTTAGCACTGATAAAACCTGGCAGATGGCATGGCTTGCAGAATAACACCTCTCTTCTATATTATTTTATTTTTTTCTTTGAGCAGTCATGCGCAGGAACGAGGCAATATCTTATTGCCATATAAGAAAGCGGAAAACAGCCCGCTGGTGGGAGATTCCGGCAAAAGAAAAGCCGCATTGGTTGTAGGCATTTCTGACTATAGCAGCAAAGCCCTCAGGCTTAAATATGCTCAGAAAGATGCCGCCCTCGTCTTCGATTATTTATCAGAAGCCCGTCAGTTTCCGAAAGAAAATATTTTTATGCTGCCAGACTCACTGGCAACATCTGGCCGTATTTATAATTCCATTCATAACCTTATGAAGTGGCTGGTAGCTGGTGATGAACTGGTGATTTATTTTGCCGGACATGGAGATGTACAAACGGTTGCTGATTTTGATGAAGCATTTTTCCTGGCATGGGACGCTTCTGATAGTCGTAATTATTATGGAGCAGCAGGCACTTTAAAGTTGTCTGATCTTGATAATTATACCAACAGGCTGGCTGGAGTAAAAAAAGTAAAGGTTTCACTGATCATGGATGCGTGCCATGCCGGTTTTGATTTGCGAAAAGATGGTGTATTAAAAGCACAGGAAAATATCAGCAGCAGTTTTAGTCAGATTAATAAAATGCTTGGTTGTGCTGTAAATGAGTTTTCTTATGAAGCAGATTCCATAGGTCACGGGCTATTTTCATGGTACCTGGTGCAGGGCTTGATGGGCCTGGCAGATGCTCCCGCAGATAATAAGGTAACTTTTGATGAATTGAAGACCTGGACACAGAAAAGAGTAGCCGCTGCCAGTAAAGGCAAGCAGAACCCAGTGATTACTTCTCAAAATGGTGAAGATATCTTTGCAGAAATAACCCCGGCAATGCGGGCTGCAGCTTTAGACCTGCAGAAAAATAAAACGTATAGCAATTTATTGGCGGGCAGAGGCCGTGCCCTTGAAGAAGATACGATCATCGCTGCAAAACTGCAATGGTATATAGATCGGTACAACTATTTTTTATTGAACAATCAGTTGTACACTGGTGATTCAAGTTGCCTGTCGGTAATTCGGTCGTTATCTAAAATAAATAATACTGCTGCGGATGAAATAAAAGCAGGTTTGCAAAATCACCTGGCCGAAGCCCTGGAAACCCGCAGCCAGTTAGTATTAAATGAATACCTCAAGGGGAAGAGTGAGCTTCCGCCTGCTCATACTTATTTTACTGCAGGTATTGAGGCCAGCATGGCTGACAGCTTATTGCCAGCCGGGGATCCACGCAAGAAGAATGACCAGGTAATGGCGAATTTTCATAAAGCTTTCGGTTATATCCGTTATGAAAACTTTGAAAAATACGACGAAGCAGAAAGCTTATTGCGGGAAGCATTGGCTAAAGAAGACAGGGCTTCCTATTTGTATGTAACCATGAGTTATCTGATGCGTTACCAGAACAAATACGACAGTGCAATTTACTATGCAGAAAAAGCGGCCTCCATTATTCCAACCTGGAATGTTCCGCAAAATATTTTAGGCAATCTTTACCAGGATATTTACCAGTGGAATAAAGCCATCGAATATCACAAAGCTGTTTTAAAACAGGATAGCAATTATGTGTGGAGTTACAATAATATCGGCACAGCCCTGGTGGAAATGGACCGTATTAAAGAAGCAGAAACTTATTTTTTGCGTTCTCTGCAAATGAAAAAGAACAGTGGCAGGGAGCGCCTTGACAGGGATTGGGCAATAGCGTATTCCAACCTCGGTGTGATATATCAACAAAGAGGATTAGATGCTCTTGCAGAAAAATACTATTTAATAGCTGATTCAATTGACAACAGTTTTGCGCTGGCAAGCAGAAAGCTCAGCGCTCTGTATGCTTCTATTGATGGAGAAAGAGCAGAACTACTTTTAAGGAAAGCAATGCTGGCCTCCCCATTTGATGCGGCCAACTATTATGAGCTTGCAGAACTTTACCGGCAATAT
>DGQO01000040.1:3136-3977 GCA_002400445.1 Chitinophagaceae bacterium UBA4412 | reverse complement strand
AACGTATGTTGTAGGCAATGCTACAAACGATTGATATGCTGCGGGCCGGGAGGCCAGGCAGCGGCAAATATCCATTGTTTCGTTCCGCACGAAACACAGTGCTGGCCAAAAAAATACGACTCGTTTCCTTTGTGTCTTTTGTGAAAACCCTTTGTGTCTTTTGTGGGATAGCAAACAGCGCCACAAAAAGAGGCAGGGAATCCTGGTCATACCTGCTTATCATCGAAGGACAACAGGATTTGCGTGATCCCCGTTTTTACCTTACGGCAAAGTACACCCGCTTTGGCAAACATCATGCGGGATGCTTTGGCGGCATTGGTGTCTTCGTATTTGTCGGAAAGGTAAATGACTTCGGATATGCCCGACTGTATGATGGCTTTGGCACATTCGTTACAGGGAAACAGGGCGGTGTAGATCTTGCAGCCGCTGAGGTCCATCCCGATGTTATTGAGGATGGCATTGAGCTCGGCATGGCAGATGAAAGGATATTTTGTTTGCAGGAAATCGCCCTGCTTCTCCCAGGGAAATTCATCATCGTTACAGCCCCTGGGCATGCCATTGTATCCTGCTCCCACAATCTTATTTTTATCATTCACGATACAGGCGCCCACCTGGGTATTGGGATCTTTGCTGCGATGGGCAGATAACAATGCTACGCCCATGAAATATTCATCCCAGGAAATATAATCTTGCCGTTTTTTCAATGTGGTGGTTTTATAATGGTTTATACTGTTAATTGGTTAAGGGCTTCCTGCAGCTCAACGCAGATAGGATACCGCTGATTAACGCTGATTTCTTCTGCATCGATCTGCATGTACATCTGCGGAAATTAGCGGGGGCC
>DGQO01000040.1:923-3025 GCA_002400445.1 Chitinophagaceae bacterium UBA4412 | reverse complement strand
CCGAAAGATAGCCGCATGCCCGTACTCAAATACTCCTTGAGTTTCACTTCCCACACGATCGATCCGTCTTTTTTATTGATCGCAGCTACCCTGCCGTTTGAAAAAATGAATAACCAGTTTTTTTGTTTCATATTGTTTGATTTGATATAAAAATAATTAAACCATGGATACCTTATTAAATTGTTTATGTGTAAGAAAGGGAAGGCGTTTTAAGGCTCCCCGCAGCCTGCGTTACAAGCTAACCGGCAGGGGAAAATCGAATTCATTAGGATTGATAAGAATAAGGTTAATGAATTTTCAGCTTTTGCAAAAACTCCGCTTTTTTCCGCCTGCTTATTTCTACGCTATGCCCCTGTTGAAGCAAGACATAGTCTCCTTGATTACTCTTTACAGCTTCCACGTATTTGAGATTGATAAGATGAGATTGGTGTACCCTGAAAAAATGATGAGGCGTGAGCAAGTCTTCGAAAGCTTTCAAAGTTTTACATACGATTGCTTTGGGTCGCTGCATAAAATAGAAATGCGAATAGTTGTTACTGGCCTCTACCCTGATGATTTCATCTGTACTCACCATCAATAATTCATTGGCGGTAGCAAGACTTACCTTAAATGGAACAACTTTTTGTTCCGGCGCTGCTTCTCTTTTCTTCATACATTTTTGCAGCGCATCATAAAGATCCTGCGGCGATAACGGCTTTACCAGGTAATCGGCCGCTGCAGCCTTCAAAGCCGGCAATGCATACTTTTCATGCGCCGTGGTAAATATTACATAGAACGTTCTTCCCGGAAAATGACTGAGCAATTCGAGGCCACTCATCTCCGGCATTTCTACATCTAAAAATAAAATATCGGGTTGTAATATTGCGATCTCTGCAATGGCAACGGATGCTTTAATACTACTGCCACAGCGCTGCACCTGCTGCGCAAATTTTTTGGAAAGCATGGCCGTGAGTGCATCTACCGCATTTTGCTCATCATCTACAATGTAATATTTAAGCATAGCTTATCCGGTTTGTAAAGGCAAGGTAATGGTTACCGTGGTTCCCATGGCCAGGCCATTTTGAGATTTGTCTTCTATTTGAATATTTGCAAGCTGCCCGGTGGTTTCTGCCAGGCGCTTTATTCGTTGTTGTGTAATATCAATGCCCAGTGATTTTTTTTCTGCGGTCATTTGTTTTGTTTGCTGCTGCCTGCCCACCCCGTCATCATCTATAACACATACCAGGTGCCCTTCCTTTTCACTCACCTCTACAGACAGGTTTCCTTTAGTCTCCTTTTTATTTAAGCCATGCCAAATGGCATTCTCTATGAAAGGCTGCATAATCAAAGGCGGTATGCACAGCTTACTTTCAATTAAATGTGGTGCTGCCTTTATGGTATAGTCAAAGCCGCCATTGCTGCGCCGGTGTTCCAGGTCCACGTACAATTTCATTACTTCCATTTCGGCTGCCAGGCTAATGGTTTCCTCCCGGGAGTTTTCCAGAATGGCCCGCATTAATTTTGCAAATCTTGCCAGGTATTCTGCTGCATCTTCTTCCTTATTTTCCCAAATATATTTTTGAATGGAGTTTAAAGAATTAAAAATAAAATGCGGATTCATCTGGCTGCGCAACATCTTTGTTTCCAGCTCGGCCATGGCTTTATTGATGGCAGTGCGTTGCTTTTCTTTTTCTTTTATGGCCCGGATTCTTTTACGGGCAATGCCTACAACGCCAATGGCAAACAAGAGCGCAAGCAAGGGCCAGAACCACCAATGCTGCCACAGGGCCGGGCTTATGGCGAAAGCAAAATGGTCAATGCTGCTGCGGTTCCTGCTCTGCGTATTCAGCACAAAAAATTCAAAGTTATACCTGCCGGGTGGTAAGTTGCGATAACTCACCGCTCGCTTTGTGCCCGCATTTGTCCAGCCTTTATCTATACCACTTAACCTGTAGTGGTACTGGATAGCTTCAGGATCATTAAACTCAATGGCACCCAGTTCCACATTAAGTTGGTTTTGAAAATACCGCAACTTCAAAGGGATGCGATTGTGGCTTCTGTCAAAATAAATGGCGCTTTCGTTTACTTTAACAAGCGCTACAAAAGCTACAGGCAAGGTGGCC
>DGQO01000040.1:0-915 GCA_002400445.1 Chitinophagaceae bacterium UBA4412 | reverse complement strand
GACCTTTTGGGACGCAATATTAAAACAAGACAAATCTGCATTACCCCTGGCCCAGATACGATGCGCATCATCCTGCACAATGGAATAGATGTACGTAGATTTAAAACCATTGGCTGCCGTATAATTTAAATACTTTTTTTGAGAAGGAATATAACAACTCAGGCCGGCCATAGTGCCTACCCAAATGGAATCTGCGGCGGTAATAAGAATGCTGCTTGCCCTGTTCCTGGTGGAGAAATCTGCGGCAGAAGGCTGGCGATGCGCTATAAATTTTTGTGTGCCCAGGTTGAAACTAAACAAGCCATACTTTATGCTGGCAAGCCAGAGTTCATGGTTCTTTATTTTCAGACTATTTACCGGGAAGCTGCCACCATAGGAGTTCCGCTCTACTTCCGTGCCTGTAAAACCCGATACAAAAGATTCTTGTGTTTGCTGCCTGGTATTCAAATACGTGAGGCCCTCACTATGCCCGATCCATAAGTTACCCCGCTCGTCTTCGGCCAGGCAAAGTACTTTTCCTTTTATCGGGATGGTTTTTATACAACCCCTGGCTTCGTCATAAAAATCTATGGCAGAATCTCTCGCCGCAATAATGCAATGTTGCTGCGGAGAAAAAATAAGATCGTTATACGTTCTCTGCTCCTGCGTATTTACGGTATGCCATTCCTTCAATACTTTACGCTGCGCAATATCATAGAGCAGGATGCCATTGTAAGGTCGCCCGGCAATCATCCAGCGTTTATGGCTACCCGCTTCATCGCCAGCCATAACCTTTGTGATGAGCGCATTGCTTCTGCCTTTAATCAACTCCAGTATAAAATATTTTTCGGCTTCTTTGTTCTCCAGGTTCACCTGCAGCAATCCCCTGCTGGTACCAATCCAAAGCATTTTTGCATCTGCCTGCAGGCTGTACAC
>DGQO01000248.1 GCA_002400445.1 Chitinophagaceae bacterium UBA4412 | reverse complement strand
GATCAACGAGGGTAACCTGGGGCTGATTAAAGCTGCCCAGCGTTTTGACGAAACCAAGGGTTTTAAATTTATCTCTTACGCAGTTTGGTGGATCAGGCAATCTATTCTGCAGGCTTTGGCAGAGCAAGGCAGGTTAGTGAGATTGCCACAGAACAAGATCGGTACTTATAACAAAGCGAATAAAGCTTACATGGCTTTTGAGCAGGAGCATGAGCGGGAGCCTTCTACGGAAGAACTTGCTGAATTGCTGGAAATGAGTGAAACCGAAATCAACAATATTTTCCAGAGCAATACCAGGCATACTTCTCTTGATGCGCCAGTGCACGAAGCTGAAGATGTGGCCATGGGCGATTTACTTAAAGGTGGTGATGAAACGGATGAAGACGTAATGCACGATTCTTTGAAAAATGAGATTCGTCGTGTGCTCAAATCACTCAGCCCAAGAGAAGCAGAAATCGTAAATGCCTATTTTGGCCTTGATGGTGAAAATGGCGTAACCATTGAGCAAATCGGACAGAAATACGATCTTACCAAAGAGCGTATTCGGCAGATCAAAGAAAGAGCCATCAAGCGTTTGCAAAAAGCCCGCTATAGCGGTGCATTAAAAGCATATTTAGGATAAACAAAACGAGAAAAGTATTTACAGCCGTCCCATCAAATGGGGCGGTTTTTTTTGTGAATCTGCGCAAGCATATTGGTTTTATAACGCTCCAGCCTTGGAATTATAGGTGATGTAACGCTTCATCACCCAGAAACAAAGCAGTACCCAGGCAAGACTGAAGCTAAAACCAGCAATAACATCTGTTGCAAAATGATAGTTGAGCACAATGCGGCTGAAGCCAATGAGCAGGGAGCAAAACATCAGAGCACAAACGCCGGCGATTCGGACTGCTTTACTGGCCTTGGTATGCCAGAACAGGTAAGCAAGTATGCTGCAAAAAATAAAAGAAGATACAGAGTGGCCGCTGGGGAAACTGTAATTGGCCAATGATTTTCCGAAGGGATGCAAGGGGCGTTGGCGCTTAAAAAATTGTTTCAACAAAAACATAATCCCGGTACTGCTTATGGAAATGATCAGGATAAGCATACCATAATGCCAATGTTTTGTATAAAAATAATAGCCGGCTAGCAACGCAGTGGCCACAAATAGAAAAGTAGATGAACCGAAAAAGGTGACCACGCTCATGATGTGTACAAGTTGACTACTGCTGTGGGCTGCAACCCATTTCATTACTTGCAGGTCAAAGGCATTTTCATTTTCCAGGACGCTCTCATCTGCTATGTAAACAAATATGAGCAGGCATGCCAGAAAGAGGAGTAATAGCGAAATAGCCTTGATAGAAAGGCTGGTTAAAATGGTTTTCTTATTGGTCATTTTGCTACCTGGCATTGGGGAGTATTTGTTTTCTTATTGAATATACAAACAAAATGTGCAGGCGGCAGGATACCTTTATCAGAATCCAACACTTGAAACTTTAAGTATCAGGCTTCAGCTATGCTTACTTTCTGTTTACCAGCATACATCACTTTTACTTATTTAAAGAGGCTGCTCTTTACAGGCAGCCTCTTATATTTTTCTTACTTCAAGTCAACAATCCGTACAGCAAATAAATGGCACTTTAGTAAGCGGAGAGGAACGCAGAATGCGGTAGTGACCCAGACCCGAACTGAGGGGCTTGAGGTTTACTGTATTCTCGGCGAAGGCTTTCTCTTGCGCAGCACCTGCTCGTTCGGCGGTTTGGGCAAGATTGTAAGCAAACTTTTCGCCCTGGTCTTTTGCCGTCATATTCACCAGGTTCTTGCGGTGAGAATCCTGGAACAGATTCGTAAGATGTTCCCTGATATTGGTGATATTTCCAAACACTTCTACCGTGAGTACACTTAACGGAGAATCAACCGGCAGGCCGTAGTTGCGCAATAAATCTCCCACTTCCTTATTCGTCCAGGCAGCAGTGCCCACTCGGGGTTGATCTTTAAAGATGGCCAGTGCTGCGCCGGCAGCAAGCTGCTGTTGCACTGCTGCATTTTTCAAATCCAGGCTTGGGCGTTTAGGCATTTCTGTTACCGTAAATTCCTCTTCCCGGCGGGTGAATCTTTTGAACACTGTTTTCATTTCCCTCTCCGCTATGGCGTCCGCATATAGTTTTTTGCGCCAGTCCATATAACGATCATCTAACAAAATATTACGGAAGGCTTTTCCATCTGCCTGGTGCACCTGTGCATACAATATGCACCAGAGCTGGGTGCGTGGTGGACTTGCTGTAACGTTTTTACCCCGGTGCACGGCTTGCGCATATTGTGCATTTACATACAATTGCTTTTCATCCCGGTTCACTACACAACGCAGGCTTGGTGCCGGATGCTGCATACCTGTAACCCGTAATGCTCTTCCAAAGCGACCTTGTGCGGTGCTCCAAAGATTATTGTCCCTGTCTGCCCAATGTCCATGACCCACCCTGAATTCATAGGTGAAGAAACCAAAGAGTTCCGGGCTTTCGCTGTGCATGCCCGGCGGGAGCGGCATTAAATAATGTATATCACTATCCGTTGCTTTTGTGAGCACCTGCATGGCACCATACCCCGCCAAATCATCGCTTTGATTGGGTGTGATGGCACGCACATATTCCGTATCAATCGGCAATGGCGGATCTTCAGGCGCTTCCAGTAACGAAAGATCATTGTTACTGATCAACTGATCAGGCGCATAAGCCAGCATGCGACAGAAAAGTGTATCACTCGGATCCTTGATCGGTTCTGTTAATTCAATCCATAAGTAACGCTGCCGCACATCGGTNNAGGATTATTTCCGTGTCCTGTTTTAAACTTTGCCTTGATTTTATATTCAATTTGCAACTCATCAGGAAAACGAAGTTCACCATTCGCTTGTTTAAAAACAGTCTTCGGATCTATCGCATCTATAAACACTATCATGGTTTCATTACGGTTCACTAGTCCAAAGCGATCTTGTTGCAGGGCTTCAAAGGAAGCTGCTTTTTTAATTTCGATATCGCCGAGATAAAGTTGTGTTTCTGCAGGGTTGGTTGTATCATTCCTAAACTTTTTTGTGCGTTCAAAACTGAAGGCTACATCATCCAGGCCATCCCAACTCCAGTCCCTGTTCAGTTTATATACAATGCAACCCAGCCAATGCTGTGTGAGATCTTCTTTGGATGCAAAGGTTATGGAAGATTGGTCGGGCGCCAGGCTATGCCTGATGCGGTTGCTGCAACCAAAAATAATTCGCTGTCCTTTCTTGCTGGTGAGGGTGAGTCCTTTGCTTTCTACATCTATTTGGCGGGCGAGGCGTTGAACAATATTGGGCTTATCGCTTGTGCCAAAACGGGTAAACAAATCACCCGTACCGCCCAGTTTTATAAAAGGTGCGTCAGGCTGTAGAAAAATACCTTGCAGCACGGGGATCGTATCCCATGGTTGCAACAGTTGCGCTTCGTTTACAGATTCTTTATACATGAACATTTGCGTAGTGGCGCCATACCTTGTCTGTTGTTCGGAAGGTCCGGTTATACTACCAAAATACACATCGTCTTCTTCGCACACTGCCCGCAATGTGATGCGGACTTTGCGGGCGGTAGGCAATACAATATCTGCCCTGCTGTTGAGCGCAGCAATGCCTAAGGATGGATCATTGAAAGGATCAATATTGTTATAGTCAAAGCCAACAAGATTGAGTACAGGTGCATCTACAAAGCTGAAGGGTAAATTGAGTTCTGCTTCAAAATCCGCTGCATTGAAGTTGCGGTAAGTTGAATAGAGTCGGGCAAAGTTTTCCGTGCCGGAGTAGCTCAGGCTATTATCCATCTGCAGCGTTTCCACTTCTACAATCACTTCCACTTTTGTTACATCCGGGTCTGCAATGCCCAAACCCTGCCGGGTTGCATTAGCATTGTTTGGGTCAGCATCTGCAGCGGCTATTGCCGTGAGTTTTGCAATCGCATCATTATCCTGGTATTTTCCGGTAAACAAAACTGCGGGATATCCGAGGACAGGACGCTTCAGGTTGATCACCGGATTTGCATCATACTGTTCTACGCCACCAGAAAAACTTTGGTTGTAAAAATCAATATGATTTGCAGTTGGGTTGGCCGTTGTGCCCAGTAAGTTTTGCAAGTTTAAAAAACGCAATTTTCCCGGGCGGATGTAGCGTTTGAAATCTACTTTCTCTGCCGGGTTTGCAGCATATCTTTCTGCAGAAATTTCATCTTGTACTCCCGGGCCACCATTACTCAAATCACAAAGCCGCACCCGGAAATAATAAGTGTTGCCATAAATCAATTTAAAGTCTACCAGCTTTTCCTGGAATATTTGCTGACTGCTTACCGGCATATTTGCCTGCTCATGCTGATAAATGCGGGCTGCGGTATCATCTTTTAAAACAAGTCCCTTACCAATCCAGTTGGTATAATACATGGGCAGCCAAAAGCTGTTGCCAGCTTGGCCATCCACTTGTGAAGGATAAACCTGGTAAGGCAATTCCAGCGGACTTCCTACGGCATTACCGATGCTCACATCACCAATTTTATAATCTTCTTTCGTAACAACGGTATTCAGGCTTTGCCAGGGATCGGCAATGCTTTTCCTTGCATCAATCCTGTAGCCAAATACACCAAGTGGCGTTTCTACCCGCTTGCCTGCATCATCAGGATTTTCTGCCATCTGGCGCACATACCAAATGAGAATTTGCTCATCATCCCAACCT
>DGQO01000015.1 GCA_002400445.1 Chitinophagaceae bacterium UBA4412 | reverse complement strand
TTTCCAGCTCCGGTACGTGCAGGGTAACAATATCGGCCTGTGCAAGTAAGTCTTTAAGGCTCTTCTTAGCCTGTGCATTACCCAGCGGGAGTTTGGTTTCTATATCATAAAAGATCACTTTCATGCCAATAGATTCTGCCAGCACACTCAACTGGCTACCAATATTTCCATAGCCAATAATACCGAGCGTTTTGCCACGCAACTCATAACTCCCACTGGATTCTTTAAGCCAGATTCCGGCATGGGCTGCTTTATTTTTATCTACAATTTTCCTGATGAGCATTATGGCTGCGCCAATGACAAGTTCTGCCACACTGCGGGTATTACTATAAGGTGCATTAAAAACAGCCACACCATTTTGCGTAGCAGCGTGCAGGTTCACCTGGTTTGTACCAATACAAAAGCAACCAATCGCCTGCAATTTATTTGCGGCTTCTAATACCCTTGGGGTAACCTGCGTCTTGCTACGGATACCGAGAATATGCACATTCCTAATGGCGGCAATCAGGTCTTCTTCCCCGAGTGCTCCATTCAATTTTTTCACGGTATTGTAACCGCCAGATTTAAAATGATTCACGGCAACATCACTCACATTCTCTAAAAAAAGAATATTGATTTTCTCCTTTGGGTAACTCGTACTTTTTTTGTCTGGCATGGTTTTTATCTACGTATTTTGCGCAAAGATATTCTATTCAAGTAAAGACATTATGGGGTTTACAAGCAATTCCTTAAAAAGGAATCATTCCGGCATTTTTTATCCATTTTATAAGCTCGCTTTCATTTGCTTCCTGGCCTGTATATCACTACTGGCTTGCCATTCAGGCCCTAATGCAAAAGATAAAAAAAACAACGGCACAGAAGGTCTTATCCAGCTACCAGCGCCCACGCCAATTTCCGCAGCAGAAAAAGCAAGGTATCACGACGCTTGTGCAAGCTGGTACGATAGTATGCTGAAGCCCGGCATTTTTAATGGTGGCATGCTCGTAGCCAAGGGTGGCAATATCCTGTTTGAACGCTACCAGGGTATGGTCAATTTAAAAAGCGGGGACAGTATCAATGCGCAAACTGCCTTTCATATTGCGTCAGTGAGCAAGACTTTTACTTCCGCTGCTATTCTACAATTAAAAGAAGAAGGAAAACTCCAGTTGCTGGATCCGGTAGAAAAATACTTTCCCTTATTTGACTATCCGGGCATCAGCATTCAAACCCTTTTAACACACCGAAGTGGCTTGCCCAACTACACATATTTTTTGGAAGATCTGAAATGGGATCAACGTCAAAAAGCAACCAATAACGATGTGCTGCAGGCACTCATTAATCATAAATCAGACATCAAGGATATTGGAGCTGCAAACAAAAATTTCAGCTATAGCAATACCAATTTCGCTTTGCTTGCCCTAATCATTGAAAAAGTTTCAGGCCAATCATACCCGGATTTTTTACAAGAGCATTTTTTCAAACCGCTGCAGATGAATCACAGCTTTGTGTACACTCTCGCAGACTCGGCCACAGTACATCCTAATTTTGACCGCTCAGGGAGAGCCATTCCGAATAATTATCTCGATTATGTTTACGGAGATAAAAACATTTACTCCACTCCAGAGGATTTGCTCAAATGGGATCGTGCCCTCACAGCACACCTGGTACTATCCAAACCAACAATGGACACTGCTTATATGCCTTATAGCAACGAGCGGCCGGGTGTAAAAAACTATGGCTTAGGCTGGAGAATGAATCACTATCCTAATGATAAAAAAGTTGTTTTTCACAATGGATGGTGGCATGGTAATAATGCAGCCTTCATTCGTCTTTTTGATGAAGACGCTACCATCATCGTTTTAGGAAACCGGGATAATCATAACATCTATAAAGCCTACCAACTGGTAAATCTTTTCGGCAATTACTTCCAAACAGAAGAACCCATCGAGTAAATTTCCATGCAAAAAACTGCAATAATTTTGCGGGTTTTGCAGGTTTTCAACATCCGTTAATAATATTTCTACTAAGATTGTGCGGTTTTTTGCATTTTTTAACTTTACTTTAAGTTCAAATTGATTGCTGCATGCTCAAAAGAGAACGCCAGGCCTATATAGTGCACCAGGTAAACCTGCACAATAAAGTTTTGAGCAATACCCTCAGTTCTGAGATGGAAGTTTCTGAAGATACCATCAGGAGAGATTTGCAGGAACTTTCAGAAAATGGCAAACTCATTAAAGTACATGGCGGTGCACTCTCCCCTTCTTTTAATAAAATAGACTCTCCCCATTATGATGTATATGCGCTCAAGAGTAAGCGGATCATTGCCAAGAAAGCAGTATCCCTTATTAAGGACGGGATGTTTGTGCTCACAGGCGGAGGCACCACTATTATTGAATTAGCCCGCTGCCTTCCTTTGCATTTGCAAGCTACGTTCGTAAGCGGAAGTATTCCGGCCATTGTAGAATACATGAGTCACCCTAATATTGACGTGATTGTGCTGGGCGATAAACTCTCTAAAGTATCTAAAATAACCGTGGGTGCCGATGCACACGCCCGCATCAAAACCATTAAAGCAGATCTCTGCTTCCTCGGTATCAATGCTATTAATTTAAAACATGGTATTACGGATAATGATTGGGATGTGGTACAATTGAAGCAGCAAATGATTGCTTCGAGCCAGCGCACCGTTTGTCTCACTATTGCAGAAAAGATAAATAGCCTGCAGCCCATTCATGTGTGCGATATTTCAAAAGTGCATACGCTGATCACGGAGTTAGACCCGGCCAGCGAAATTTTAAAACCTTATGTAGATGCAGGCATAACGGTATTATAACCGCCACCCTGTTTAAAAATAATTGCCATTAAATATTCAACAAACCAAAAACATACATTATGAGAAAACTTCTGCTACTGATGTTCTTCCTGGGAAACCTGTTGCTTTATAGCAACCTGGCTTCAGCACAGGAAAGAATTATTTCCGGCACAGTTACCAGCGACGACAACATGCCACTCTCTGGAGTAACCGTGAGCGTGAAGGGCACAACCGTGGCCACTAAGACAGACGATCGTGGTGCGTATAGTATCCGGGCAAACAATACCCAGGTACTGGTGTTCACTTTTGTAAATTACCAAAAAGTGGAGATGAGTGTTGGAAGCCGCTCCTCTGTATCACCCCAAATGAGAAAAAGCCAGGGCAACCTTGAAGAGGTTGTGGTTGTGGCTATGGATATGAAAAGAAACCCGAAGGAGCTGGGATTTTCTACCCAAACTGTAAAAGGAGATGACATCCAGGAGTCTCAACGGGAAAATTTTATTACCTCACTTCAAGGTCGTGTTGCTGGTGTTACCGTAAATGAAACAGGCGGTGCCGCAGGCGCAAGTTCTCAGATTGTGCTAAGGGGTTTTAATTCATTGTCACTGGATAATACGCCACTATTTGTTATTGATGGTGTGATTGCAGATAACCAAACGATCAATGAAACCAGTAATGGTGGCACCCAGCTAGGATTAGCTTCTGACCGTGCAAACCGTGGAAATGACTACAGCAACAGGATGTCTGACCTCAATCCAAACGATATTGAGTCTATTACAATCCTTAAAGGCCCGGAAGCTACCGCCTTGTATGGTAGCCAGGCTAGCTCAGGTGCAATAATTATTACCACAAGAAAAGCAAAAGCCAACGGTAAGCTTCTTGTCAGTTATGATAATTCTTTCCGCACGCAAAAACTCACAAGGTTACCTTCAACGGTAGATGTTTATAGCGGCGGAACAAATGGCCAACCAGCATTGGTTTTTGCTGCTTTTGGCCCACGATATACAACTGGGAAACTGTATAATAATGTCCAAAACTTTTTCAACAACGGCGTTTCTCAAACGCATAACCTGTCTCTCGAATATGGTAAAAAGAACGCCACATTCCGCTTGTCAGCTTCAGCGTTTGACCAGGATGCCGTTATTCCTACAAACTCCTATTCCCGTTACAATGTGCGCTTATCCAATACAACCAAGATTGGAAAGTACATTGATATTTCTCCTTCATTGAGTTATATTTTGTCAAAGAATGATAAACCGCTCAGGGGAGCCAGTGGTTATCTGTTGAACCTGCTGGTGTGGCCATCCAATGACGACGTTAGGGATTGGAAGACAGCAGACGGCTTGAAGAAGCCATTGTTTAGTGCTAATCCAAATTCTGACCTGGACAATCCATTTTATAATGTTTATAAAAACCGGAGCGAAGACGAAACGAATCGCTTGCTTGCTACTTTCGGTATCAACATAAAGCCATTTGACTGGCTGGATATTGCTGGCCGCTTTGGTTATGATACCTATAAAACGGACGGCTATACCAGGTACGACTCCATGTCTTACTATTTAACCAGGGCTCAGAAAGGGCAGCAGGACAATTATTACAGGAGCTACTATGGCTACAATCACACCATCACTGCAACAGCCAGGCAAAAGTTTGGCAAGTTCAGCACGAGGCTGATGGTAGGTAATATGTGGCAGGATTATGAAACCCGAATGTTTTCTGTAGTGGGAACCAACCTGCAAAGCTTTAGCCGGAGTGATAGTAACAATACGGATCCTACAACAAGGTTAAGACTATCAAATGCTGCCATTAATGCCCTTCCAAATTATAGCATTAAACGTTCAGTAGCATATTTTGGCGAAGCGTCTATTGGCTGGAAGGATGCCATTTTTCTTACCTACTCTCACCGGTTTGAAGAATCTTCTATTTTTCCAAGGAAATTTCGGAATTACAATTTCCCGGCAGCCAGTATGAGTATCATCCTGTCTGATCTTATCCCTCAGATTAAAAGCGATGTATTGAATTACGTAAAATTGCGGGGATCACTTGCAAATACCAACAGGTCTAGCAGCCCTTACGCAAACCAATCGCTCTTCAACCCGATTTACAGTAGCGGAGGAGGTTTTGCTTATGCCTTTACAAATAATAATGAGTACCTGGAACCCGAAATGCAGGAAACTTTTGAATTGGGGACAGAGTTAAGACTCATCAACAACAAATTGAGCATTGATGCCACATACTACAATACAAAGAATAAAAAACTGATTGTAGAAGGTTTCAGGGCTAGTTATGCAACCGGTTTTGTGCTAAATACACTGAACGTTGGTGCAAATCAAAACCAGGGTGTGGAGGTAGCTTTGAATTATGAAGTGGTGAGAACAAAGGATTTTAGTTGGAACACTAAAATAAACTTCAATAAAATGTGGAATAAGGTATTAGAGTTGCCAGCAAATGTACCGGAGTTTTATCAATCTGATACATGGTTGTATGGTAATGCACGTGGAGGTTTGGTACTTGGCGGTTCTACCACAACGATTACTTCTTATGGCTATAAACGCAATAATACGGGATCCATACTCATCAGTGCCACAACTGGTTTGCCCGTAATAGATGCGAACTTCCGGGTTCACGGAGATCGTAATCCAGACTTTACAGTTGGATTTGTGAATAGTTTCAAATACAGAAGACTCAACTTTAGTTTCCTCTGGGATCTGAAAGTAGGTGGCGACATTTTCAATGCAACAGACAGGTACCTTACTACCACAGGTAGAAGTGTGAGAACGATATACAGGTATATGCCGAGAGTAGTGGAAGGTATCCTGGAAGACGGAATGGAGAACACTGCTACCCCTACTAAAAATACCATCTCTATTACCCCGGCATATAATCAGTCTTATTATACCACAATGCCGGAAGAAGAGTTTATAGAAAAGGATATCAACTGGCTTCGTTTAAGAGACATTTCTTTGAGCTACACATTTGGAAACAGTGTAATGCAAAACATAAAGTTTGTTCGGTCTCTTGGTGCATTTGTAACCATCAATGACTTGCTGCTCTTTACAAACTATACCGGCGCAGATCCGCAGGTAAATGGAAATACCGCAGGTAGCCGTGGAGTTGGTGGCTTCGGTTTCGATTACGGAAATATAGGAACTCCTGTAAGCATTAACCTGGGCATTCGTGCTAATTTCTAAATTTTAAAAAGAAGCGATATGAAAAGAATATTCAATAAAATACTTTTTGTGAGCATCTCTGTTTTAGTAGCAGTTTCCTGCTCTAAGCAGATAGACGATGCCTATCAAAATCCCAACGCCCCTACGAGGGTGCCGGTGGAGAAATTACTACCAAACATTATTGCCTCTATGGCGGGTAATTACGGGGGACACGGACCAATGAATGATATCCGATATGTGGGTGCGTATGTGCAAAACTTTGCGTATTACAGCACGCTTAGCAACTTCGACCAAATGGGCTACTACAATAACGACGTAGCACAATCGGTTTGGAGAATGCATTATTATGATATCGGGTACAATAATGTGAAGATGATTGATTGGGCGGCTGAAGAAGGAAAATGGGATTTTGTGGGTGTAGGTAAGGCAATATTTGCCTGGAGTTGGCTTACCCTAACTGACTATCATGGTGATGTAATTTTGAACGAGGCATTTAAGGCTCAAATCACTTTCAAATATGATACGCAGGATCAGGTGTATGATTATGTCCGTAAGCTGTGTTTCGAAGCTCTGGAAAATCTAGATAAAGCCGGAGGCGTACAATCAAACCTGGCTGCTGGAGACGCTTATTTCTATAAAGGTGACATACAAAAGTGGAAAAAGTTTACCTATGGAGTACTGGCCAGGTACTATAACCATTTTAGCAATAAATCCACTTATAAGCCCGATTCCGTAATTTACTATGCTAACAGAGCAATGTCTTCCACTGCTGATGATGGCATGGTAAAATTCGAAGCCAACAATGTAAGTGCAAGTAATAATTTCTTTGGGCCTTTCCGGGGAAATCTAGGTGGTGCCTCTACGGCAAGTCCAACAGCTATTAGACAGGCATCGTTTATTGCCAATCTCATGAATGGAACCAATACCGAATTTGCGGGGGTGCAGGATCCAAGGGCATGGTACATGTTGCGTGGTAACACAAACGGTACAATCGTAGGTGTAGCTCCCAACAAAGGGCAAACAGTAATAGCCGCTAACGACAGGCCAGAAAATTTTTGGGGTGTGAGCCAGGTAGTAGCAAGTAATACTGCACCTGCAAACGATAATAATTGCAGGTACCTGTTTAGAAATAAATCTCCATTCCCGGTACTTACGGCTTGTGAGATGCAATTCATTAAAGCGGAAGCTGCTTTTAAGAAAAATAGTTTGGATACGGCTTATGCTGCTTATAAAAATGGAATCAGTCAGAGTTTCGATATGCTTACGCAAACCTTCAATGTAAATATCCCGGCAGGAAAAGAAATAACTCCTGCCATGAAGGCGGCTTATATGTCCGACCCTTCAGTGGTACCTCCCACTGCAGCCGGACTGACACTATCCAAGATCATGCTCCAAAAGTATATTTCAATGTTTGGGTATGGTACTTTAGAAACCTGGATGGATATGCGTCGTTACAATTATTCAAATACAGTATTCACAGATTTTGTTGTACCAACCGGGGGTGATTTATTTCCCGATAATGCCGGCAAGCCTGTGCAACGGATGCGTCCAAGATTTAACTCAGAATATGTTTGGAATATCCTGGAACTGCAAAGAATAGGAGCCACAGCAAATGACTATCACACTAAAAAATTGTGGATCACAGAGCCGTAATTGCCTGATTAAAAACTTAAAACAAAGACAATGAAAAAAACGATAACACATGCAGCAGCATTAGTCTTGCTGATTATTTTCATGGGTTGTGAGAAGCATATAGATTACCTGGCAAAACGGGATTTTTTAAACGACGATAATGCCCGTTTAAAAATAAACTATATGAGTCTTTACGCTTTAAACCCTTCCGTACAACTGTCATTAAACGGTGAAAGGGTAAGTGGCCTGATTCTCGGACGTACTCCCTTTCCTGGAGGAGGCTATAATACCAACGGTTCAAATTATGCAGACTATTTGTCCGTTATGCCCGGAACAAATACGTTGAAGATTTCTATTCCAAAAAAGAGTACTAACGTGGATTCTGTTGTGTTGTTTACCACAACCCTGAGTGTAGAAGGAACCAAAGCTTACACTGCCCACGTTACAGACACTTTAACAAACACCAAAGTAAAACTGGTGGAAGATAGTATGGGCGTTGCTCCTGTCAATCTGAGTAAGTACAGGTTTTTAAATCTGATGCCTAACGTGCCATCCATAGACTTATATTATGGAACAACAAAAGTTGCATCTGCAATTCCCTACCTGGGTTATAGCCCATACTTTTATGTAGATGTACCGGTAACTGCACTGGCCTGGACGATTAGAGAGGCAGGAACCCTGCCTACCAGCACTGCGTTAGCCACCTACACAAGTGCCAATGTTCACATTAGTACCAGGGTTTACAGCATCTTCGCCGTTGGTTATAAAGGATCGGCTGCCGCCAATACTAAACCGTATGTGTCTTTTAATTTGACGAATTAATGAAGCATTAAAATACTAAAGCCACGCAAATTGCGTGGCTTTTTTGTTGGGTTGTACTCAAGTATTGGAAAGCAAACTGCTTTTAAAAACACAATGTTCTTTACTTTACCCAAAAAACAAATAGCACAAA
>DGQO01000159.1:7209-10085 GCA_002400445.1 Chitinophagaceae bacterium UBA4412 | reverse complement strand
AAAAAGGTAGCACGAGGCTACCTTTAACTATCAAAACAAGTTTTGCTTATTTCATTTTAAAACTGTCCATAAACTTGGTGGTAAACTCACCCTTACGAAACGCCTCATTCTTCATTAATTGCAAATGAAAAGGAATGGTGGTTTTAATACCCTCAATTACATATTCACTCAGGGCACGATGCATAGTGTTTATGGCTTCTTCACGAGTTTGTGCCACCGCAATTAATTTTGCAATCAAGCTATCATAATAGGGGGGAATTACGTACCCGGCATAAGCATGACTATCTACCCTTACGCCATGACCGCCCGGTTGATGCAAAACGGTAATCTTTCCGGGGCAGGGGCGAAAATCATTGTACGGATCTTCTGCATTGATGCGACATTCAATCGCATGCATTTGAGGGAAATAATTTTTACCGCTTACTTTTTCGCCGGAGGCAATTTTAATTTGTTCTTTTATTAAATCGAAGTTGATCACCTCTTCTGTAACGCAATGTTCTACTTGAATACGGGTATTCATTTCCATGAAATAGAAGTTGCGGTGCTTATCTACCAGGAATTCTATGGTGCCTACGCTTTCATAATTGATGGCCCGTGCTGCCTTGATGGCTGCTTCACCCATTTTATTACGCAGGTCATTTGTCATAAAGGGAGAGGGGGATTCCTCCACTAATTTCTGATGACGTCTTTGAATAGAACAGTCCCTTTCACTAAGGTGGCTTATGTTTCCATACTGGTCTCCCGCAATTTGAATCTCTATATGCCTGGGTTCCTCTACAAATTTTTCCATGTAAATGCCGTCGTTCTTAAAAGATGCGGCTGCCTCCACTTTTGCAGTTTCATAAGCTTTCTCCATTTCTTCTTCGGCCCACACTACCCGCATGCCTTTGCCGCCACCACCTGCAGTTGCCTTTAAAATAATGGGATATCCTACTTCGGCAGCAGCTTTTTTTGCATGATCTATGCTTTCGATAAGGCCATCTACACCTGGCACCACGGGAACACCGGCAGCAATCATAGTTTGCTTGGCGGTTACTTTATCTCCCATCGCATTGATCATATCTGGAGTGGGCCCAATAAATTTAATGCCATGATCCGTACATATTTTGGCAAACTTGGCATTTTCTGCCAGGAACCCATAACCTGGATGTATGGCATCTGCATTGGTAATTTCTGCCGCAGCCATAATATGTGCCATATTCAGGTAGCTATCTACACTCTGCGGCTTACCAATGCACACGGCTTCATCTGCAAATTTCACATGCAGGCTGTTTTTATCTGCAGTGGAATAAACAGCGATGGTCCTGATGCCCATTTCTTTGCAGGTGCGTATAATGCGTAAGGCTATCTCGCCACGATTAGCAATTAGTATTTTTTTAAACATGTATAAAGTCTATTTGATATTAGGATGATGGCAGGCTCAAAAGTGCTTTTGCCAGCGGGTTTCGCCAGCCTATATGCACCGGCAGTAAATAGTTTGCCGCGAATAACTTAAGCTGGTTCTACGAGAAACAATGGCTGATCATACTCTACAGGACTTGCATCTTCTACCAATACTTTTACGATGGTACCGCTCACTTCACTTTCAATTTCGTTAAAGAGTTTCATGGCTTCAATAATGCAAACCACTTTTCCAGGAGCAATTTCATCGCCCACATTTACAAACAATGGTTTGTCTGGCCCTGCCTGGCGGTAAAAAGTGCCAATCATCGGGCTTTTTACGGTGATTAGATTGTCTTGTTTTGGGGCGGGAGGAGTTGATTTTGCCGGTGCTGGAGCTGATGCCGGATTTTGTGCTTGTGCCGCCTGTTGCTGGCCAACTGCATAATCAGCAGGAATGGCGTGGGTGTATATTTTTTGGGAAGGTTCCTTTTTTTGTTTGATGGTTATTTTGGTTCCATCTTCTTCGATGGTAATTTCAGCTATGGAGGTCTTGTTAATCAATTTTACAAGTTCCTGAATCTGCTTAATGTCCATATGATTGTTTTAAATGAATAGTTTGGATATACTTTTAAAAGGGGAGCTAAGGTATGAAATGAATGTGCATTTATGCAAGCGGTTTGTTTTCAAATTAGCATAATTGAGCCATTTTTTGCTAAAAATAACCTGAAAACGGCTAAAAAATCTTCAATATTGGAAGATTTTAGGGAAAAAAAGGGCTGCTTATGGCAACCCTTTTTTAACCGTACAGTTAAAATTATTTAACCCGCTCTACGTATTCTCCTGATTTTGCGTTGATACGGATCTTATCTCCTTCATTCACAAACAAGGGTACGTTTACAGTGGCGCCCGTTTCTACACTGGCGGGTTTTAAAGTTTTAGTTGCGGTGTCTCCTCTCATACCTGGTTCACTATAAGTTACCAATAATACAATCTTGTCTGGAAGCTCAACAGCCATGGGCAATTCAGTTTCACCATTGATAGACACGGTAACTTCCTGGCCGTCTTTTAAAAATTTTGGCGCATCAATCATCTCTTCCGGTACTGTAATTTGTTCAAAAGTTTCGGTATCCATAAAACTATAGCCCGTATCATCTTTATATATAAACTGAAAGGGTCTCTTTTCTACCCTTACCGGGTAAATCGTTTCACCACTATTCCAGGTTATTTCTAAGGTTCTTGTATTATCTACTCCTTTCATTTTTGCCCAAACCTTAGCGGCGGCACGAGCAGTTTTGTTTTGCCCAAACTCAATAACGGAGTAAAGGTTATTATCAATTTTAAGGATAAGACCAGAGCGAATGTCTGCTGTTGTTGCCATATTTTGTTTTTTATTGGCTGCAAAAGTAATGAACTCTGCCAGTTATTAAATGACGGGCTAAGGATTTGTTATAATGACCATTACAATGAACTATCATGCGTTTTATCAGCCTCCA
>DGQO01000159.1:0-7153 GCA_002400445.1 Chitinophagaceae bacterium UBA4412 | reverse complement strand
GGCCGACTTGAAAAAGAAAAAAACAACCCTCATTGTTTTATTTAACCCGGATTGCGATCATTGCCAGCATGCTGTGCAGGATATGCTGGCCAATAAAGAAAAATTAAAAAAAGTTCAGATCGTGATGAGTTCATCCGCAAGCAAAGAAATGCTGGAAAGTTTTTACAAAGATTATAAGCTTGCACAGATGCCCAACTTAACAATGGGACAGGATATCGGCTATTTCCTCAACACATTTTATGGTATTTTCAGGGTGCCTGCAATCTTTATGTACAATAAAAAAGGAATGTTTGTAAAGATGTTTGATGATCATGCAACTTTTTCAGGAATTGCGGCAGAGTTATAATCCATCAAAGTCTCATAGCATAAGATGTCGCCTGGAATTTCCCTGCCGTTATTGATCAGCACTGAGGCTTTTGTTTTGCTTCGTTTGTTTTTGTTTCTATTCGCTGATATTCAGGCGGGGTAAGGGCTGGCAGCAAGATCATCTTTAATCTTGATGAAAGTCATTTATGCCTGCGGGCAATCCAATAACTTTGCAACGAAAAAACTAGTTTAACCTAAATAAAATTAAATATGAAAGTAACTGTAGTAGGTGCAGGCGCCGTTGGAGCAACTTGTGCCGATAATATTGCCCGTAAGCAACTCTGTGATGAACTGATATTGGTAGATATTAAAGAAGGCGTTGCCGAAGGAAAAGCAATGGACCTGATGCAAACAGCTCAGTTGGAAGGATTTGATACAAAAGTTATTGGAAGTACCAATGATTATGCTAAAACAGCCGGTAGTACTGTGGCTGTTATTACTTCTGGTATTCCCCGTAAGCCAGGTATGACAAGGGAAGAGCTCATTGGTATTAACGCAGGTATCGTAAAAGCGGTTACTGAAAATCTTTTAAAGCATTCTCCCGAGTGTATCATCATTGTCATCAGCAATCCGATGGATACGATGACTTACCTGGCACTTAAATCAAGCGGGTTACCCAAGAACAGGGTATTCGGTATGGGCGGCATGCTGGACAGTGCACGTTTCCGTTATTTCCTGAGCCAGGCAATGCATTGCTCGCCAAACGACCTGCAGGCAACTGTTGTAGGTGGTCATGGTGATACTACAATGATACCACTTACAAGATTGGCTACTTATTGTGGTGCACCTGTAGCAAACTTCCTTGATGCAGACGCATTGAAGAAAGTAGCTGCTGATACAATGGTGGGTGGTGCCACTTTAACTGGCTTGCTGGGCACCAGTGCATGGTATGCACCAGGTGCAGCCGGTGCTGCGCTTGTAGAAGCTATCGTAAGAGATGAAAAGAAACTAATGCCTTGCTGTGTTTCTCTTGAAGGCGAATATGGCCAAAGCGATATTTGCATCGGTGTTCCGGTAATCGTGGGTAAGAATGGCTGGGAAAAAATTGTTGACTATAAATTGAATGACGAAGAAAAAGCACTTTTTGCTAAAAGTGCCGATGCTGTAAGAAGCATGAATAGCGTACTGGCTACAATGGCAGTATAGTAAACCTCACCAAAACGTATAAAACCGGGCATTTGCCCGGTTTTTTTGTTAAAGTATTTGTATGTGATATTGCGAGCCTATTGGCAAAGGTTATATCAAAAGCGTTTTATGGATTAGCTCACAGCTTGTGTGGTCACCTCTTTTACAATTTTACCTACCAGCCCCTGCAGCACTTTGCCTGGCCCGCATTCTGTAAAATGAGTAGCGCCGGCACTGTGCATGGCTTCTACACATTGCGTCCATCTTACAGGCCCCGTAAGCTGTGCCACAAGGTTTGCTTTAATTTGGGCCGGATCTACCACAGCAGTTGCTACAATATTTTGATACACCGGGCATACAGGTACATTAAAGTTTGTTTTTTCTATGGCAGCCGCAAGTTCTTCCCGGGCAGGCATCATAAACGGACTGTGAAATGCTCCACCTACCGGCAGCACAAGCGCTCTTTTGGCACCGGCCGCCTTCATGCGCTCGCAGGCTATTTCAATTCCTGTCATTGAACCGCTGATCACCAGTTGGCCGGGGCAGTTATAATTGGCCGGCACCACTATTTCGCCGGTTTCTTCCTGCACTTCCCGGCAAATTTTTTCTACAACATCATCTGCAAGGTTAAGCACGGCAGCCATGGTGGAAGGCGTTTTTTCGCAGGCTTTTTGCATAGCTGCAGCACGAACTGCCACAAGCCGAAGCCCATCCTGGAAGGAGAGGGCTTTATTGGCTACCAGGGCAGAGAATTCCCCGAGGGAATGACCCGCAACCATGTCAGGCTTTGCATCCGGGAGACTGGCAAAGGCAGCCACAGAATGAATAAACACAGCCGGTTGAGTAATATTGGTTTGCTTCAGTTGTTCATCTGTTCCGCCAAACATGATTTCGGAAATGGCAAAGCCGAAAATGCTATCTGCCTCATCAAAATACTGCTTACTGATCGGGTTGCTTTCATACAAGGCTCTGCCCATTCCACTAAACTGGGAACCTTGCCCGGGAAAAATATATGCATTTTTCATTTGACTGATTTTATTGTGTTGCAAATAAAACGAAAAAAAGGGCTGTGTCAAAAAATCAAAGCAAGGGACTGAGGTGGGGGAGTCCTTAAAAAGAAATGTTGCAGTGCCGTAGCCTGCAACATAGAGAAAATTAAAATGAGGTTTGTGAATAACGACGAGACCTTAGTGCAATTTTACACCAATCAGTTTTACAAATTCATTGCGGGTTTGATGTTCTTCAAACTGGCCGAAGAAAGCTGAAGTAGTCGTTACAGAATTTTGTTTTCCTACGCCACGCATCATCATGCACAAATGAGAAGCTTCAATAACAACTGCTACACCCAGCGGGTTAAGCGACTCTTTCAATGCTTCCAGGATCTGGGTTGTAAGCCGCTCTTGTACTTGCAGCCTCCTGCTGAAAACATCTACTACCCGGGCGATCTTGCTCAAACCAGTAATGAAACCATTTGGAATGTAGGCTACATGCGCCTTTCCATAAAATGGCAACATATGATGCTCACACATACTGTATAGTTCAATATCTTTTACAATCACCATCTCACTCACCTCTTCTTTAAATTTGGCTGATTCTAAAATAGCTTTTGCATCTTGCTGGTATCCCTGCGTAAGATATTGCATGGCCTTTGCCACACGTTCAGGCGTTTTTTCCAGGCCTTCCCTGTTTGCATCTTCGCCCAGTAGTTGGATTGTACTTTTGTAATTCGTTACCAGTTTCTCTGTAATGTCCTGGTCGTACTGCTCAATTCTTTTATATGCCATTGTGTTTTTTTTAAACGGGATATTCTACAAAATTTCTTTCTGTTTCGTAAAGTCTTACCTGCAGGTCATGAATGGGATCAAGCCTTGCCCTGAGAAGGTTATAAATGGTGATGGCAATATTTTCTGCCGTAGGATTTAGCTGCCGGAATTGAGGGACATCCAGGTTTAGATTCTTATGATCAAACCGGTCTATCACTTCTTCCTGAACAATATCACTGAGTAATTTTAAGTCAATTACGTATCCCGTCTCAGGATCTGGCTCTCCCACCAACTTTACAACTAATTCATAGTTATGTCCGTGGAAATTTCGGTTATTACATTTTCCGAAAATTTCATTGTTTTTTTCTTCGCTCCATATTGGATTGTGCAAGCGATGAGCGGCATTGAAATGTTCCTTACGATAAACGGCCACTTTACTATTCATAAAAAATAAATTAGCGTGAGTATAACTGTGTCTACCATTATGCCTGGAGTAGAAGTGTGCTGCTCACCTGGCATTAAGACAATTAAAGGTACAAATTGTTCGGAGCTGTTAGCTGCCGAAATATTCTGTGTAGATACGGGGCGTTTCGTAAAGTTTTAAACTATGGAGTACGATGCTGTGAGGAAGGCGAGGTGCTAATTCATTCCAGATGCCAATGACAAGATTTTCGATAGAGCACATTTTCCCTTTCATGAACGGCACATCCTCATTCAGATTTTTATGATCCAGTTTTTCAATGACGTGTTCTTTTACAATGATGCTCAATTTTTTTACATCNNTGGCCATGCCAGTTTTCATTGGCACATTTGCCAAAAACCTGTTCGTTTACCTCCCTGCTCCATTTTGGATTAAACAACTTGTGCGCAGCGTTAAAATGTTCTATCCTGGTGATAAATACCATGGCTTGGTTTAAAATTTTTGCAAATGTAACTTCTCCTGCCAAAATGTAATCCTAATATTCGAATTTTACAGCATGCAGATACTTGTTGTAGCAGCCACTTCTTTTGAAATTCAGCCAATTTTACTGCGTGATGATATACAAATCCTGGTTACTGGTGTAGGTATCGCTTCCACCGTTTACGCTTTGACAAAGGCCTTGCAAAATCATCGTTATGATATGATCATACAGGCGGGTGTTGGAGGTAGTTTTGATGCAAAGTTGGCAATAGGTGAGGTCGTTGCCATAAAAAATGATTTGTTTGCCGATGCAGGTGCCTGGGAGCATGGCCAATTGCGTAGTCTCTTTGATTTAAAATTAAGTGATCCTGTAAAGCAACCATTCACCCAGGGGAAATTGCTTAATCCACATCTTAATTCATTTCCTTTGGCACTTCCTGCTGTGGATGCAGTTACTTCCGGGCTGGTTACCGATCAGCAAGCGCTTATTGCCCTTGCCCGGGAAAAGTATGACCCTCTCATTGAATCAATGGAGGGCGCCGCATTTCAATATGTTTGCCTCATGGAAAAAATTCCATTTGTACAAATAAGAAGTGTGAGCAATCTGGTTGGAGAGCGAAATAAAGCGCATTGGAATCTGCCGCTGGCCATAGCACAACTGAACAAATCAATTGTAGAACTGGTTAATGCAATAAAGTCTTCACGAATATGAAATATACTATTGGCTTTTCTCCCTGCCCAAATGATACCTTCATTTTTGATGCCCTCGTAAACCATAAGATGGATACGGGCGATATTGAATTTGAACCGGTGCTGGAGGATGTGCAAACGCTTAATGAGTGGGCAATAGCAGGCAAGCTGGATATTACCAAAATAAGTTATGGCGTTCTCCCGCTTTTGCTCAATCAATATAAATTATTGCCCAGTGGTAGTGCATTAGGTAAGGGTGTAGGGCCGCTTTTAATTGCAAAAGAGGCTATCTCCCAAGCAGAATTAGTGAATTATCCCGTTGCTATTCCAGGTGAGTTTACCACTGCTCACTTATTATTTTCTCTAAAATACCCGCAGGCAAAAAACAAAGTCTTTCTTAGGTATGATCAGGTTGAAAACTTTGTGGTAGAAGGCAAAGGATTAGGTGTGATCATTCATGAAAACCGCTTTACTTATGCTTCCCGTGGCCTGGTAAAGATTACAGACCTGGGCGATTATTGGGAGCAAAAAATGAATATTCCCATTCCTCTTGGGGGTATCGTGGTAAAACGAAGCTTGCCAGATGAAACCCAAAATGCCATTGCAACTTTGATAGCGGAGAGTCTTTCACATAGCTATAGCCATTACCCGGTTTTGTCCGAATATGTAAAAGAGCATGCGCAGGAAATGGAGGAAGATGTAATGAGAAAGCACATCGATTTATACGTAAATGATTTTTCTACATCTTTAGGTAAGCAAGGGGAAGCCGCTGTAATGGAATTGATTAAAGTCTATGCTGGGCAGCATGGTGTTACTTTTCAGATGGATGATTTATTCGTACGGTAGGCATCTCCTTTTTTAGGGCTTCTTTGTACACCTTGAGACAGCGATCCCTCGCAAACTCGTGCTCTACAATCGGCTTTGGATAATCAACACTTTCAAACTCAGGAACCCATTGCCGGATGTAATTTAGGTTCGGATCAAATTTTTTCGTTTGTAAATATGGATTGAATATTCTAAAATAGGGTGCAGCATCGCAGCCACTTCCGGCCGCCCATTGCCAGCCGCCGTTATTGGCCGCAAGATCATAATCTAAAAGTTTCTCTGCGAAGTAAGCCTCTCCCAGCCGCCAGTCCAGCAGCAAGTGCTTACATAAAAAAGAAGCCACCACCATGCGCACCCTGTTATGCATAAAACCAGTTTCATTCAGTTGTCGCATCCCCGCATCTACAATGGGGTATCCTGTTTTGCCTTCGCACCATTTTTCAAATTCGCCATTATCATTTCTCCACTCAATATTTTCATAAGCAGGTTTAAACGCCCTGCCTTTGCCCACCTGCGGAAAATGCCATAAAATCATGTGGTAAAAATCCCGCCATATCAATTCATTCATGAAAACCGGCGAGAGTTGCTGTGCTCTGGCCATTGCTTTCCTTATGCTGATGGTGCCAAATCTAAAATGTATCCCCAGCCTGGAAGTTCCTTCAAGACCCGGGAAGTCCCTTTTTTGCCCATACTCTTTTACAAGTTCTGACGCTACTTTTTTCGGGGGAAAGTTTTGCTTGCTTTTCTTGAATCCCAGGTTCTCCAGCGACACCAGTTCCATTGGTGCTGTCTTAAAGAAGCGCTTGCTGTATTTTTCCGTAGGATAAGATTTTAGGTAGAATTCGTTGAGGTTAGCTTTCCATTTTTTGCTGTAAGCGGTAAACACCGTATATGGTGTTCCATCATCTTTGATCACTTCATCTTTCTCAAAAATAACCTGGTCTTTGTAAGTGATAAAACCAATGTTTTTTTCTCTCAATAAGTTGGATACTTCAGCGTCTCTTTGTGTAGCATAGGGTTCATAATCTGCATTGGTAAATACGGTATGCACATTGTAGTCTCTTATGAGTTGTTCAAAAGCCGCTTTTGGTGAATCATGAAATACTTTTATAGAGGAATTGAGTTGAAGGAGGTTGTCCTGAAGATCTCTTACACAATGATGAATAAAATCTACCCGGGCGTCTTCCTTGTCATTAAGCAATTGGAGAATGCTGGTATCAAAGATAAAAATGGGGAGTACGGGCAGGTCCGCTTTTAAGGCATAATAGAGCCCCGCATTATCGCTGAGGCGCAAATCCCGCCTGAACCAAAAAATATTTATTTTATCCTGCATCTCCAAGTTAACAAAAAATGGAAGGATTTGTTTTTAGCAGATTGTTGTAAATGCTTTGTATGGTTGTATGCTCATACTGCTTGTTCTCAAGCGTTATTACCCAGCGCATCATAAGAATCGAGTTGCTGATAAAACACTCGTCTGCTGAAA
>DGQO01000198.1:930-4064 GCA_002400445.1 Chitinophagaceae bacterium UBA4412 | reverse complement strand
CTGGCCACTTCGTTTCCTTTATATACTTTGTCTTCCATGGCCATGCTCACGTTTCCCCGCAGCATGATACGCACATTATTACTCACCCAGCCTGCATGAAGTAATTCGTCATAAGATTTAGGTTTCAACGTAAACTGCGGGTAACCAAAATTATTAATGCTCTGTGCCGTTACTTGTTTAAAAGTAAGTTGGCTCCAGTTAAGGCTTTTACTGTTGACCGGCCATAAGCTGGAAATGCTGGTCCAGTTGTGCGGCAGAAATTGATCAAGCGAAGCATCGTACATATTCACCAGCATTTCTGCGGCAAGTTTTTCACCCTTTGCCCCGGATATCTTCACTGTCCATCGCTCCTTTGCACCCGGCAATAATTTATCTCTAAAAGTTTCGTAGCTAATTTGTAATTGTTTATTTGTCCAGGGTACAGCAATGTAATCTGATGAACTGTACATCCGGTTGTGCTTTACAAATGCGAGGTTAAGTTGAATGCCTCCCCTGTCTGCTTCTGTAACATTAATGTTTTGCGCAAATGGTTTAGTAGCAGAAAGTGCAACGTAATTATACGCCGGGTCAGCCTGTGGCCTGCTGATGCTTTGGATCATCCAGATTTTATCAAAGCCGGTATAGAAGCTGGCTTGAGGCGTTTGGCCAGGTTCTGCTACTTTATCATTTATCGTAACCAGGAACGGAATATTTTCTGCTGGTTTCTTATCATTAATGAGGTAAACAAATTTTTCTGTCTTCACCGTTTCACCATATTTGTCTGTTGCAGTTGCTACAATTTTATACCATCCTGCTGCGGGCTTTTCATTGAAAATCCAATTGCCATCTGCGTTAGTGCTGTCTTGCCTGTCCATAACTTTTTTACCTAATGCCCAATTTGCTTTGTCGTTTTCTCCTGCATAGATATCATAAGGAAAGGCCTGGTAATATGCATCTTTGCTCATCGTAAATTGATCTGGCTGCTCCCAATACCGCTCCCGGAAAATACGATCTGGCTCCTGTAGGGCATACATTTCTACATGTACTTTTGCTTTCTCAAAAAGATCATTTAAGTTTCGGCTAAACAGCTTCAATTGATACAGGCTATCTGCAGCCATTTTTTCAGGACCACTGATTTCTAATTGCAGTGCCTGGTAAGCTACCGCTACGGTAGTTTCTGCACTTCGTGTTTCCCCATTCAAATCAGTAACATCGGCGCTCACTTCATAGTAAAATGTTGGCTGGCTTTTTTTGTCTACGGTTTCATCAGGAATCGCCTTAAACCGAATGGTAAAATTTCCATTGGCATCGGTAAGCGTTTGGCCATTGGCAATTTCCATTTGCTCTTGCTGGCCGAAAGGCGGCCACATGCGGTAGTATCCCCATACAGGATAGCGCACTTTTCTCACAACCCTGTAACTCACTTTTGCATCGTTGATGGAATTGCCTGCATAAGCTTTGGCACTTGCTTTAATAGTAATAGAGTCGTTCACCCTATACGTGCCTTCCGGCTTACTGATTTCTGCAAAGAATTTAGGTCGTTTATACTCCTCTACATTAAAGTATTCCTCGCTTTGGCTCAAGGAATCCTGTAAGTAAAATTGTCCATTAAGTGCTCCCTGCGGTAAAACAAAACTCCCGGTAAAAGAACCGTATTCATTCCCCGTTACCTTTAGCGCAGCTCGTTTTTCATGGTTTGCATCAAATAACCAGATGCTGCTTTTTACACCTGTAACGAGTTTACTTTTACGGCCGGAGCTATCTGTACTCACAGCAATTCCTTTAAAGAATACCGTTTGGCCAGGCCGGTAAATACGCCTGTCTGTAAACAGAAATGTTTTTAACGCATCCCTGGAATTATAACTGTCGTAGTTATAATTGTAGTAGGTGTCATCCGTAAACAATTCATCTTTACCATAATTGATTTGCAGGTAGATATTATAATTTTCACGGGGAAATTTAAGCACAACTAAACCATTCTTATCTGCGGTCAACTTTTTAAGCACTTCTTTTTCCCAGGTTCTTTTTGTGTAATTATAATTGCGTTTCCACACTTGCACCTGTGCGCCGGCGAGCGGCAAACCATTATCCCGGTCGAGCGCATAAAGTTGTTGCTTACTGTTGTAGATATAGCTGATCTGGCTTACGTAAATTACTTGCTGCGCTATAATATTTTCTGCCAGGCTAAAATCAGGCTGAAGAGAGGCGAGTATGATGTAAGTACCGCCGGGTAAGGCATCTACTTTAATTTCTGCACGGTGGGTTTGGTAATCACCTGGATTGGGAAGGCTTTGTTGCCATGATTTTACCACCTGCATTTTGAGCAATGCAGCCCATTTTTCTGCATAAGTAATATTGCTGATCTCTTCCAGGGCGCTGTGGCTTGACTTAACAATACGCAGGTAAATTTTATCCGTGTTTTTATATTCTACCAGGGAACGAAATGGCTCACCTGGCAGATTAACTTCTTCTGTTTGGAATTGTAAAGACGGCCTTTCAATGGTAGACAGCAGATACTTTGCAGCGAGGGCTGCTTCCGCTTTTGGATAACGGCTGATGATTTCTTTGGCCAGCGTTACCGCCTTTTTTACCTCCCACTGGGGCACGGTATTCTGCATAGGATTAAACGCTTCGCCACGCTGCACATATTCCTGCGCTCGAAGAAGCATGGCTTCTGCCGCATAATCACTGCTGGAAAAGTTTTTCTCTATACTGAGCAGGGCAGCTTCATACAATTGAGATTTATTTTCAAAAACACCATGCTCGTTCACATATTTAAGGCGAATTAAATCTGCATCAAGAAGGGCATCTTTGTTAGCGTCCTGCTGGTGAAACCGCAGAAGCTGCTGAAGCAGCAGCAGTGCTTTGTATTGTACTGCAGCCGTATCAGCGGTAGCAAAATTGGTTTGTATAAATATGGGTATAGCTGCAAAGGCATTTGCATCATTGATGATAAACTTGTACGAAGGATTGGTCACATCATTTTCATCACTCATGAAATATTGCAGGGCACGATGTACCAGGAAATCATAAACTGTAGGACGAAGTGTGCGTGTGTTCTGGCCTTTTTCGAGGACCTCATCAAACACCGCAATGCTGGTGTTTTTTAGCAGTGCATCATTTTGTAGCGAGGCATGATAGCGCTGGGCAATAAC
>DGQO01000198.1:0-776 GCA_002400445.1 Chitinophagaceae bacterium UBA4412 | reverse complement strand
GCAAATATTTTTACAACTTCTGCCCGGGCATCCTGCGTTAATCCTTTTTTTTCCAATGACTTTACGCTGGCCCATTGGGCCTTGTAATCATTTTGAGCATTCATTGTTAAATATTGAAATGTAAACAGGCATAGGATGAAGATTGGTTTGATAAATTTCATATGTAAAATCTCTTTAAGGTACTTACAATATACAAAGTTCGTGCAGCGATGCACGCTTTTAAGATGTGTTTTGAAAAAGGATTACATAAATAGCGCAGTATATTCTTTAACGAAAGTTTCTAATGTTCTGTTTTTACTTTTTTATCCTTGCTGCATCTTACTTGTAACAAGCCACGGTCAACCGTTTTACCCTTTTGGACATTTATATTTTGGAAAAAGTCCCGTTTCTAATCCGGACCCCGGCAATTTGCGTAGATCAATAAAATGCTTCAGCCTGCTGAAAGGCTAAAAGGCCTGAAGGTTTTAAAATTGCGTTTTTTTTAGTGGCTATACTTTAAGAGGGTGGGGCGATAAGCCCGGCCCTTTTTTATGAACCCCAAAAGGGGATACAGTTTGTACAAAAATGTACAAAAAAAGCACTGGCAAGGCCAGTGCTGTTATAAAAGACTCATTCTTTTGTTGTTATTTTTTTCCCATCACCTCAGCCATTGTTTTACCAATATCTGCCGGGCTCGCCACTACATGAATACCGCATTCACCCATGATCTTCATTTTGGCTTCAGCAGTATCATCTGCACCGCCTACGATAGCACCGGCATGGCCCATTCTACGACC
>DGQO01000034.1:1171-28600 GCA_002400445.1 Chitinophagaceae bacterium UBA4412 | reverse complement strand
GTCTCGGCCTCTGGCTCTCCTTGTGGCAATAAGGCAAGTTGAGATACTTTGGCGCTTACAAATAACATCGCACTGCCGTTTACACAGGCAGCAACGCAGGCTCCGCAACCAATGCACGAGGCCGCCATAAATGAATCGTCTGCCGCTCTTTTGTCAATGGGAATGGCGTTTGCATCCACAGCATTACCTGTATTTACGGATACAAATCCACCGGCCTGGATCACTCTGTCAAAAGAAGAACGGTCTACAACCAAATCTTTGATTACAGGGAAAGCCTTACTCCGCCAGGGTTCTACTACGATGGTATCTCCATCTTGGAAAGCCCGCATGTGCAACTGGCAGGTTGTATTTTTTGTCCATGGACCGTGTGCCCTGCCGTTAATATGCATACTGCACTGACCGCAAATTCCCTCACGGCAATCATGATCAAATGCGATGGGATCGTCACCTTTGGTAATCAACTCTTCATTGAGCACATCAAACATTTCCAGGAAAGACATTTCAGAAGAAATATCGCTCACGTTGTAAGTTTCTAACTTACCGGAACTTTTGTTGTTTTTCTGACGCCAGATTTTAAGCGTGAGGTTCATATTGTAATGCTCCATATTAAAAAGATTATATTAATTAAAAGTTAGGCTACAGTTTGTTTTACTTGTAGCTCCGCTGTGTAGGTTTAACAATTTCAAATTCCAAAGGTTCTTTCACCAGTTCCCAATGGTTTTCTTCCAGGAATTTCCAGGCGCTCACATAAGTGAAATTTTCATCATCCCGCTTTGCTTCTCCTTCTTCAGTTTGAGATTCTTCTCTAAAGTGTCCGCCACAGCTTTCCTTACGATCTAAAGCATCGATACACATGAGTTCGCCAAGTTCGATAAAATCAGCAACACGGCCTGCTTTATCCAATTCAGGATTCATATTGTCTATTTCACCCGGAATCCGCACATCTCTCCAAAACTCTTTTTTAAGTGCCTGGATTTCTACGATAGCTTCTCTCAACCCTTGCTCGTTCCTGGCCATACCACATTTATCCCACATGATTTTACCCAGGCGCTTATGAAAGCTTTCTACGGTTTGGGTGCCTTTGATATTCATCAAAGTGTTTATCCGATCTGCTGTTTCTTTTTCTGCAGCTTCAAAAGCAGGATGTGAAGTAGGGATCGCCGGAGTGCGAATTTCTTCTGCCAGGAAATTTCCTAAGGTGTAAGGAATTACAAAGTATCCATCTGCAAGGCCCTGCATAAGGGCAGAAGCGCCAAGCCGGTTTGCACCGTGATCGCTAAAATTAGCTTCACCCAGGGCATAAAGTCCTTTTACTGTTGTTTGCAATTCATAATCTACCCACAAGCCACCCATGGTATAGTGTACTGCAGGATAGATACGCATTGGAGTTTCATAAGGATTTTCACCAGTAATCTTCTCATACATTTCAAAGAGATTACCATATTTTTCTTCGATAACTTTTTTTCCATGGGCGATAATATCCGCCTCTGAGGCATCATGCACACCGGCTTTGCTGGCTTCAATTCGACCGTAGCGCTTAATGGCATCTGCAAAATCTAAGAACACCGCCATTTTTGTAGTACCTACGCCGTATCCGGCATCACATCTTTCTTTTGCGGCCCGGGAGGCCACGTCTCTTGGTACAAGGTTTCCAAAAGCAGGGTATCTTCTTTCCAGGTAATAGTCCCGCTCTTCTTCAGGTATCTCCGTTGCCTTGCGATTATCGTGTTGTTTTTTTGGCACCCAGATACGACCGTCGTTGCGCAAACTTTCGCTCATCAGCGTGAGTTTACTTTGGTAATCGCCACTTACAGGAATACAGGTAGGGTGAATTTGGGTGAAACAAGGATTGCCAAAAAAGGCTCCCTTTTTATGGGCTTTCCAGGCGGCAGTAACATTACTGCCCATTGCATTTGTGCTCAGGTAAAAAACGTTTCCGTAACCACCGCTGCATAACAGTACCGCATGGCCGAAATGTCTTTCCAGTTCGCCGGTTACAAGGTTCCGGGCAATAATTCCCCTTGCTATTCCATCGATTACAACTACATCGAGCATTTCGTGGCGGGAATACATCTCTACAGTACCCAGTGCTACTTGCCGCTCCATTGCACTATAAGCGCCCAGGAGCAATTGTTGGCCAGTTTGGCCAGCAGCATAAAATGTGCGCTGCACTTGCGTACCACCAAAACTGCGGTTGCTAAGCAGTCCACCATATTCCCTTGCAAAAGGCACACCCTGCGCTACACATTGATCAATGATAGCGTTGCTCACTTCGGCCAGGCGATGCACATTGGCTTCACGGGAACGATAGTCGCCACCTTTTACCGTATCATAGAAAAGACGAAACACAGAGTCGCCATCATTTTGATAATTCTTAGCTGCATTAATACCGCCCTGCGCAGCAATACTGTGTGCACGGCGTGGGCTATCCTGAAAGCAGAATGCTTTTACTTTATACCCCATTTCTCCGAGGGAAGCAGCGGCAGAAGCTCCTGCCAGGCCGGTACCTACAACGATCACTTCCAGCTTTCGTTTATTTGAAGGATTTACAAGTTTCACATGACCTTTATAATCATTCCACTTTTCCTCCATTTTACCTGCCGGAATTTTTGCGTCTAAAGACATATCAGTTAATTGTTTTGTAGAAAATTAATTTTAATAAATCTTGCTATACTATTAAGCAATAACACCAAAGTACATGGCCAATGGCATAGCTGCAAAGAGTAAACATATAATAACCGTGTATGCCACACCCGCACCTTTAATTATGGGAGACCATCTTTTGTGGTTCATTCCAAAAGTTTGGAATGCACTTTGGAAACCATGCAGCAGGTGCCAGAATAAAGCAATGAGACCAAGGATATACAATACTACGATATACCAATGGCTGAATACTTCTTTCATCTCCTCAAATAGATTGTGCTCCTGGTCGCCTCCATATAAGGCTACCTTAGTGCCAATAAAGAAATGATTGATATGCATGATGAGAAATAAGAGTAACAGTGTACCCAGGATGCCCATGCTACGGCTGTACCATGTGCTGTTTGCTTGTGGATGATTTACATGGTACTTTACCGGCCGGGCCTGCCTGTTTTGCCTCCACACAATAAGCCCCTGAATAATATGGAGAATCAGGCCAGCAAAAAGGCCAACCTCCAAAAAGCGGAGTATCCAATTATGACTCATAAAATGTGCAACAGCATTAAATGTGCTACCGCCGTCATTCAAAAAAATGCAGGAATTTACTCCTGCGTGCACAATCAGAAATATAATTAAGAAAAGCCCGGTGAAGGCCATCGTTATTTTTTTTCCGATAGAAGCTGAGAAAATCTGTTTCCAGGTCATAAGCGTAAGAATAATGTAAAAAGAAAGTTTTGCAAAAATAAAGCGACAGTGTCAATTAAAAAGATTTATTTAAACAGGTCACCCATCAAACTGATTTAAATCATTACACAAAATCATTTTTAATCTAATCTGTGTTGCACATCTGCATTAATCAATTGGAAAAGCATTTCCGGCTTCATGGTTCTCCATTGTTCCATTTCTAAAAGTTCAACGTAATTAGTGAGCCTGGCTATTTTAAAATCATACATGCTTTGTTCTGGCATATTAATAATGGCTACCCAACCAGAGTCATCTTCTAATTGCTCTCTCCACTCTTCATAATAGCTGTCGTCGCTGCTGTGAAAATTCAAAACATTCTCTGCAATTAATACAAAATGGGTAATACCCTGCATAAACATTCGATCTGTTACTTCACGTCGCAAAGTCATAATATCATTTTCAATGGCATCATTCCATTCCCCCAGCAATTCGATAACAGCAAACTGCTGCTCATAATCTGTAAACAAAAGTTTCATGTATAAGGTTCGGCTCCCAAAATCGTCCCATTGGGGATGAATGTAAAAATTGTACAGTGTTTGAGAATACTCAAATTCGCTGTATTCTCTTCCATAAAAAGGTGAGCGATCATCTTCCTCAGGAGTGTACATGTGCCGCCAGTTATAAAATGGTTCAATGTCTTGCATACACTACTGCCGTGTTTAGAAAAGGCAGGCTTACAAAGTTGGGTAAAAATTCCGGGTAGTACTACAGTCTTGCCGGAGTATTTAATGATATCATGCTAAGCTTTGGTTAAGCATAGCTTTCGCTTTTAATCAAATACTGATCAAAAAAAAAGAGGCTGCCGAAGCAGCCTCACCCTTATTAACCCTTCGAAAATTTTATTGAATCAATACTTTTTCACTCATCAGCAATTGCTTTCCTTCGTCGTACACTTTTACCAGGTACATACCTTTAGCCGGGCGGCTCAGGAGATTTACCGTAGCCTTTTGTTCTCCTTTTGAAAGATTAACCTTTTGCGTCTGAATTACCCTTCCGCTCAAGTCAGCTAGCGTGATGGAATAAGTGCCCCTTTTCTCCTGTGAAAATAATACAGAGAAAGAGGAAGAAGTTACAGGATTTGGAAAAACGTTTTTGTCTGCATTGCCAAAAAGATCCGGTGCGAGTTTCGCCGTGCCGAGACTGAATTTTTTAGCATCGTCTGCTTCTTTTTGCAGAAGTAAATTTCCATTAGCCAGATCTGAAGCATTGTATTTGGTGTCTGAACCAGGTATAACGGATGCCGCCAGGTCTCCGAGTTTAAATTTGTAATAACCGGCAAATATATTTGCACTGCTCACCACAATTTCACCATCCGCATTTACTGCAGCAGCGTTGGTTGTATAGTTACCGGGCAGGCCACTAATCATACCAAGGTGCGTAGCGATCCTTGAAGCGATATCTACAATAAATATTTGGTGTGCTGCAGAAATGATGTACAATTTTCCAAAAGCATCTGCCAGCATATCTCCGCCCCAACTACTGCATTTGTTATGAACGGAAATACCTGCGTTGGCAGGATCATCTATCAGGCCACCCAGATCTGTAATCACGGGTTTCTTTCCTGTAGTAAAACTTATAAAGTGGTTGCCATCATTCGTAATGGCATAACCTTTTCCATCAGCACCAATCACCATCCGGGTTATGTGGTTGCTTTCATCCATCGCCTGGCCAAAATCGAGTACGGGAGATGCAATGGTATAAAACTTTGGGGTGGCTTCTTTGCTATCCAAGTCGAGCCAGCGCAATTCATTCACCCGCATTGGCGTGAAAAATAATTTGTTGCTGCGCTTATCATAGGCAGCGGCCGCTACCAGTGATCCGGTGGGATAAGTTTTGGATTGAAAAATATTTTCTGCACCCGGGGTGGCTTGGGTCACCGTGGTTTTTGCTGTTACGTCTGTGAGGGTAAAATTTGTTTTGCTGCGCTGAAAAAGCGTGTTGGATACCTGCCCTGTTCCGAGATCTACCTGCCTGATGTTCATCCATACATAATCCTGGTTACCATCGCCGGTAATGGCGTAAGCCCGGTTCGTACTTTGCGCCGAAACCGAGAGGGCAGATACGATAAATGCTGAAGTGAGTAGAAGTTTGTAATTCATAAGAGCATTTTTTAGTGATGAATATTTTCAATCCTAATTTAATACTATTATGTAAAAACAAATAATTCTTTTTATGGCTGGTAGTTATCTGTGGCCTTCTTTACGCTGCCATATTTGAGTAAAAGTTCCTTAGCCAGGGCATAATCATCGATTTTAATCTGCTGCATCAGCATTTTTACTCCCCTATCTACCAATTTATCGTTGGTGAGCTGCATATTTACCATTTTATTGTCTACAACCCTGCCCAGTTGTATCATCACGCTGGTGGATATCATATTGAGTACCAGCTTTTGGGCGGTGCCACTCTTCATACGTGTACTGCCTGTTACAAACTCAGGCCCTACTACCACTTCAATGGGAAAATCTGCTGCATCACTAATAGGAGCACCAGGATTGCAGGAAATACTACCTGTAATGATACCCGCTTTGCGGCATTCGTTAAGCGCAGAAATTACATAAGGCGTTGTTCCGCTTGCGGCAATACCAATCACCACGTCAGCAGGGTTTACATTGTGCGCCTGCAAGTCTTTCCAGCCTTGGTCTGCGTCGTCCTCGGCAAATTCTACCGCTTCTGTAATGGCCTTTTCTCCCCCGGCAATAATACCGATCACGAGCCCGTAAGGCACGCCATAAGTGGGCGGGCACTCACTGGCATCCACGATTCCTAACCTGCCGCTGGTGCCAGCGCCAATATAAAACAGCCGGCCACCCATGAGCATCTTATCCGTAATAGAATGTACTAAAGCCTCTATGGCAGGTATCTGCTGCCGAATAATGCCAGGCACCTTCATGTCTTCTGCGTTGATATTTTCCAGAAGTTCAGTAAGGCTCATGCTATCCAGGTGGCGGTAATCTGAGTCCTGCTCCGTTATTTTTTCAAATGCCATATATTATTTGCTAAGGCGTTGCTGATGATATTTAATAAGTCCGTCCATGGGGGTTTTTAAAACTTTGCCCAGGGTGAGTTCATAGGAATTGCACAAGTCCCGGAGCACATCTTTAAATCCGTAAGCAATACCTCCAATAAAATGCAGGGGCATGCTCCAGCTTTCGCGGTACTTATATACATGGTTGAAGAAAAAATCATTCAACCCGTCTTCAATAATATTTTCAATCATGAAGTGACCCCGGTTCTCCGCCAGAAAAATAGCAAAGCCTGCCAGGTAACGGTTGGGCAGTGGTTTTTTATATACGGCCTCTAAAATCTGTACCGCATTTGTATTAAACTTAGCATTGAAGCGGTCCATGAGGTCTTCATCAAAAGTATTGTATAGAAAATATTGCACTACTTTTTTACCCATATAAGCACCACTTCCTTCATCTCCTAAAACATAACCCAGGCCAGGGCTGTTTTTTACTATCTTCTTTCCATTATAAAAGCAGGAATTGGAGCCTGTGCCCAGGATGCAGGCTATCCCTTTCTGATCTCCGCAAAGAGCTTTTGCAGCAGCCATCAGGTCGCTATCCACATATATTTTCGCCTTTGGAAAATGATGCTTTATGGCATTTTTCACAAGTAGGTTGTTCTGCGTATTGCTACAGCCTGTACCATAGAAATAAACCGCTTCAGGGGCTGCGTCCTTCAGCTTTGGCATGAGTTCAATGCTGAGAATCTCCGTAATCTGCTGCTGGTTGAGGAAATAGGGGCTTAAACCCTGTGTGATAACTTTCTTTTTTTTGTCGGACTGCAACAGGCACCATTCTGTTTTGGAGGAGCCACTGTCTGCAAGAAGAATAGACTTCATTGTATAGTTGGATTATGAAATTGCTTGCCATTTGCGGCAGGCTATAAATAAGCACAAGGTAACAAACAAAAATTTACCTTCGCAGCCATTCACAGGTTTTGTAAAAAGTCACGAATCAGGTTGTATAGATGGAGAAGAAAAAATTGCAGGTATGGCTGCCGCTATTGTTCAGTATAACAATGATTGCGGGTATGTTCATTGGGTATAAGCTCCGGGATAAAATGCCGGGAAAGTCATTTTTCTATATGGAGAAACGGCGAACCATCCAGGAAGTGATGGACCTTATTCAAAGCAGGTATGTAGATACGCTAAACCTGAACAATCTCAATGATACCGCTATTGCCGCGGTTCTGGCAAAACTTGACCCCCACTCTATTTATATACCTGCAAGAGATCTGCAGATGGCCAATGACGATATCGCCGGGAATTTCTACGGTATCGGTGTTGAATTTAATATTTTGGAAGACACTATTCATGTAATTAATGTTTTAAAAGATGGACCTTCTTTCGCAGCCGGCCTCAAAACAGGTGATATGATTTTGAAGGCAGATGATTCTACGGTAAGCGGCAGAAAGATCTCTTCAAATGAAGTGCGGCGACTGTTGCGGGGACCAAAGGGAAGTGAAGTAAACCTACTCTTACTCAGGCAGGGTAAAAAAATAAATGCCACGGTGAAACGCGGTATCATTCCACTGAGCAGTGTAGATGCTGCATACATGATTACAAAGACCACGGGTTATATCCGCCTCAATAAATTTTCTCAGCAAACTTACCGGGAGTTTATGACCAATCTCCTGGAACTGAAGAAACAGGGATTGAAGGAACTTATCCTTGATCTCAGGGGAAATGGCGGTGGGGTACTGGATGAAGCAGTAGAAATTGCAGATGAATTCCTTGATGGTGACAAACTGGTAACCTATACCGAAGGCGCACATATTCCAAGAAAAGAATACCGATGCAGGCGGACGGGACAATTTGAAACGGGTAAACTGATTTTACTCGCTGATGAGGGTAGCGCCAGTGCAAGTGAGATTCTACTTGGCGCAATGCAAGACTGGGATAGGGCTACCATCATCGGTCGCCGCAGTTTTGGTAAAGGACTGGTGCAGGAGCAATACGACCTGAGTAATAAAGCAGCACTACGGCTCACGGTGGCAAGATACTATACCCCTCTGGGCAGAAGTATTCAGCGGCCATACGATCATGGTGGTAAAGCATATTATGCCGAAATAACGGATCGGTTTGAGAATGGCGGAATTCTTTCTGCAGATTCCCTGAGAAATGATTCATCAAAGATTTTTGTAACTAAAGGAGGGAAAACCATTTTTGGCAGTGGGGGAATAAGTCCTGATTATTTTGTACCTGCTGATACCAGCCAACCAGGGCTTACTTCTGCAAAGCTTTATTTTAAAGGCATCTTTGCAGATTATGGTTATCGGTATTTTTTGGCCCATCCTGATTTATCTTCAAAATATAGCACTGCGCACAGTTTTGTCAGCAATTTTTCTGTCGGTTTACCAGAGTGGCAATTATTGCAGCAATTAGCAGCAAAAGATTCTATCCAGGTAAGTGCTGTGTCGGAAAAAGAACGGGCTTATATTTATCGCTCTCTTAAAACTTCAATTGCACGTCAACTGTTTAGGAATGAGGGCTATTTTGAAGCGGAAAATATAATGGATCCCAGTGTGCAAAAGGCGCTAACAGTGATTGCTCAATAGGTCTGCCTTAATAATTTTCTCTGTCTCCAGCCGCCAATGTCGGGAGCATTATCCCTTATCTTTGGCGCAAACAAATCGTGATTATATGTGGCTTAATAATGTTCTTGAAACCATTGGTAATACACCTTTGATTAAACTGAACAAGATAACAAAACAGCTTCCCTGTACTGTTTTGGCAAAAGTGGAATATTTTAATCCCGGCAATTCAATAAAGGACCGCATGGCGGTCAAAATGCTGGAAGTGGCCGAGCAGGAAGGAAAAATTAAGCCGGGCGGCACCATCATAGAAGGCACGAGCGGTAATACCGGCATGGGTCTCGCACTCGCAGCTTGTGTTAAAGGATATAAATGCATCTTCACCACCACCGATAAACAATCCAGGGAAAAGGCAGACATCCTTAAAGCCGTGGGTGCCGAAGTAATTGTTTGTCCTACGAATGTGGAGCCAGAAGATCCGAGATCGTATTATTCTGTTTCTAAACGACTGGCCTCCGAGGTTCCAAATAGTTGGTACGTAAATCAATATGATAATCTGGCCAACAGGTTGGCCCATTATGAACAAACTGGTCCTGAAATTTGGGAACAAACAGAGGGTAAAGTTACTCACCTGGTGGTGGCCACGGGAACGGGCGGTACAATCGTTGGAGCAGGTAAGTACTTGAAGGAAAAAAATCCAAATATTAAAGTTTGGGCGATAGACAGTTATGGGTCTTTGCTCAAAAAATATTTTGACACAGGAACCTTAGACCAGAAAGAAGTTTACCCTTATATCAGTGAAGGATTTGGAGAAGATTTTGTGCCTGCTAATTATGACATGGCGTACATAGATGCCTTTGTAAAAGTAACCGATAAAGACGGGGCCGTAATGGCCAGGCGGATTGCAAAAGAGGAAGGCCTGTTTTGTGGATACAGTGCTGGCAGTTGCCTGCAAGGCCTGCTACAACTAAAAGATGAGCTGAAAAAAGATGATGTGGTCGTTTGCATTTTTCACGACCATGGTAGCCGCTATGTGGGCAAAGTGTATAATGATGAATGGATGATGGAACGTGGATTCCTGGATGTGAAAACCTTTAAAGATATAATTAATGGCCGTGGAACGCAGAATACACAGAGCCTTTCGCCATCACACACCGTACTGGAAGCTATCGAACTGATGCGCAAATACGATATTGAAAATATCCCCATTTTTGATGGCGAGAACAATGTGGGGGCTATCTCTGAAAGTGGTCTTTTTAATAAAATCCTGAATAATGCAGATGTGAAATCTGCAAGTATTGAATCTGTGATAGAAAAGCCTTACCCTGAGGTGCCATTTGAGACACAGGTAGAACGGTTGAGCAGTTTTATCAACAAGGAAAATGGAGCAGTACTAAGCAAGGACGAATCGGGTATATATCATATTGTTACGAAATACGACATCATACAATCTTTAAGTAAGTAAACAATTCGTTAATTTACGTTAAAAGTATAACAAATTCATTAGAATGGATTTATAAATGCATCCTAATTTTTTAGATGAAATAGATCTACACAGTTTTTAGTAAAATTACTTACTCCTGAATAGGAAAGATACCTGCCTTTAAATAGCCTTTCTACTTGTAGCATGGTAAATCTGTTAAGCGGAAAAAAGAGCAAATGCGCTCTTGTCCAATGTCTTAAACGGGTGCATCTTTGTATCAGAAGTTGATTGATATCGATTAAATATCAATCCATCCAAATCCTGATAAAGCCAAAAGTTGTTTCCAATATCCAAAACTCTGTAACAAGAGAAAAACCATAAAATTCAATATCAGTCAACTTCTCTTTTTCTTTGAATAGTTTTAAATGAAAATATTTGTTCCTTAGAAAAGCCAATTAAAAATCCAGTTCCGGGTAAAACGACCCTGCTTATGCTCTTACCAGCGATGATAGCCAAATCAGTTAAAAACAATTTTCCAGGTTAATCCTAATCTCAACCCTTTCAAAACTGTGCAACCTTTTGCGGTACCTGACCCTACTGCGAAACTCAGAAACCAGGAAGAAATTTTTCATACTACCCTGTAGTGTGAGCCGAAAAAGTCCTGCGAATGCAACATTACGATGTTGAAAAAATTACTCCCGCTACTTCACAGTGCGGGAGTTTTTTATGGTTGAAGCCTTGCTTCTCACTCGATATTTTAATACTGCATTTGATTGTACTGTTTTGCTCCAGGGGCATACAAAAAGTCAGATATTCAACGTTGACGATCACTTAAATTCCCTAAACAGATGCTACTCCGAAATTCTTCCGATTTGCTACCTTATATCTGCATTCCTGCCCATAAATAGTTCTTCTCTCTCAGGTTTTTCTTCAGTCACCTTAAATTGTCTATAAACTTTTAAAGGAAAATTTTAACTGCCCTGGGATTTTGCCGCAGCCAAAAGTTTTTGCTGTTTCCGGAATCTACTATGGCATTAAAATGAAGAAAGGCAACCACAGCAATGGTTACAGGCTATTCAACTGATTGTGGACCCACTAAAACCCTATATCGTATAGTGGAAGTACTACAACACCCATAAGGGATATTCCTATTGATTTGTAAAGAGATATACGATATGAACCGTAAATACATTACCACAAATAAATAGCAAATATGCTCTTGTGGGAGCACTGATTTGTCTTCATCTTTGTGTCAGAAGTTGATTGATAAAGAAAATATCAATCATTGTCCAAACATCCTGATAAATCAAAAGCGTTTTTCCAATATCCAAAAAGTCTCGTAAGAGAAGAAAGCCGTAAAATTCAATATCAGTCAACTTCTAATTTTTTTGAAAGATTTACACTGAACCGATACCAAACAGACCAAATCCAATCCCCAGAGAAAACGAAAACCAATATCCGGCTTATGCCTAAAAGCGATGATAGCCACCCAGAATTCAGATCCTAGAGAAGACCAGAAAAAACCAATATCCCTGCCTATGCTATAAAAAGCGACGATGGCAACCCAATCCAATCCTGATGAATAGCCAAGCTGTTTTTTGCTGGCCAATACCAGCAGCTAAGCGAGCCGTTACCGAATGAAAACTGCCCGTAGTTCATTATCCTAAATGCCTTTGCGGATTATCCGGAGGCGAAAGACGTTAAACTGAAACCAGGATAAACTTATTTACCGCTGACCAATCATCAGCTCGTAAAATCCTTTCCTGAAAAACCAAACGGCCAACCCCCTTTGGTAAAAAGACAAAAACTCCCAAGTGTCCCCTGCTCTGCAGATCACCTGGGAGTTTTTATTTTATCGGGTTATCTATTTCAAAGGCATGGAAACAAAGCCCGGCCTGTATGTTATTTGTAGTAGTGCTGAATAAGTTCCAGCATCCCGGCAGCGCAAAAGTGAATATCATTCTGCTTTTTAGATGAACCATGATATCCTGGATATTAAAACACAGGCGGGAGTCTGGAGGAATTGATACTTCCGTTTAATGTTTTTGGCGCAGCCAGGAAGGACTAAACTGGGTAGTGAGTTACGTATTTTTACGATGTAGATTCCCCCTTACTAAACCTGCTATTTATCGTCTTGTTACGATAAAACGGGTAATTACTCCATCAGGAAAAAAGAGCAATTCCGCTCTTGTTTAGGCTTCATTATCATCGCATCTTTGTGTGAGAAGTTGATTGATAGAGATTAAATATCAATCATTGTCCAAACATCCTGATAAAACCAAAAGAGTTTTTCCAATATCCAAGAATCTCGAAAGAGCAGAAAGCCGTAAAATTCAATATCAGTCAACTTCTACTTTTACCAATTATCCTTTAGAATAAACGAACCGATCCAAATCCTTTAAAAACAAAGAACCCAATATCCTTGCAGACATAAACCACCTGCACAAAACCAAGATCCAAAACCCTGAAGAAACCATCAATGTATTAAAGCCGTACCCTGGCTGGAAAACGAAACACTGAAACCAGGAACAACTAATTTTACCTTCTAGCCCCCTAAGAATGTAAATTTTTTTCCTGAACGATTAACGTTGTGAAGTTGATCGGCAATTGAACTTCCACTTCCATAAAGAGGTGGAAGTTTTTATTTTGAGGTAGTTTTGAAAGATGTTTCTATCTTCTCCCAGGTTACCTGAGCCTCCAACCCGCATCATTTCTCTGGTACCTTCTATTACAGAACTCTTATGGTCACTTAATTTAAAAAATGCGCTTTCTGGCATTACAAAGTTCTGCGTGCACCCACTGGAATTACGGCAGCAAAAAGAAATTATTGGTGGCACCAAAAATGTAAACGTAGAAAAAATTATTGCGCTCCGTCCTCATCTTGTAATTGCAAATAAGGAAGAAAACGTAAAAGAAGAAGTAGACGCCATCGCCGTGCATTGCCCTGTATGGCTTACCGATGTAAATAACCTGGCTGATGCCATTACCATGATTAATGAAATTGGTCAACTCACTTTCACATTAACGAAGGCAAAGGCGATAAGCCTTGCTATAGAAGAAAGATTTACTGCTTTACTTAACCTCAAGTCAACTATCACCTGCTGCTATTTAATCTGGAAAGATCCGCTCATGACTGTAGGCGGCGACACTTTTATTCATGACATGCTGCGCAGGGCCGGTCTCGTAAACATTTTTGGGCACCGGGAGCGGTATCCTAGTATAAGTTTTGAGCAAATTCGTATGGCAAATCCTCACTTGCTTCTATTGAGCAGTGAACCCTATCCATTTTCAGGAAAACATGCCAAATTTTTCCTGGAAAAATTGCCAGGCGTAAAAATCATGCTCGTAGATGGCGAAATGTTTAGCTGGTATGGCAGTCATCTCCTGGCTGCGCCTTCTTATTTTAAACAACTGACAGATGTCAGCCCAAACGGACCAATCCTGTAGATGCTTTCTAATAGTCTTTGAGATAAAGGTTTGCCGCATTACAATTGGCGGGTGTAGGAAATGACTTTCATCATGGTGTACCGATTCGTAAAAGCTTCGGGCAGATTTCACGTAACTTTGTACAAAACAATCATATATGAGTAAATACAGAGCGGGCGTATTGCATGGGGAGGAACTTACAGCCTTGTACAATGATGCCAAAGAGCAAAAATTTGCAATTCCTGCAGCAAACTGCATTGGAACAAATACAATTAACGCAGTACTTGAAACGGCTGCTAAAGTGAATTCCCCGGTAATTATCCAGTTTAGCAATGGCGGAGCGCAGTTCATTGCAGGCAAGGGAATGAAAAATGATCAACTTCAGGCCAATATCTCCGGTGGCGTATCCGGTGCCTTGCATATTCATAATGTAGCGAAGTACTACGGCGTGCCAGTAGTGTTGCACACGGATCATGCTGCAAAGAAGTGGTTGCCCTGGATTAGCGGATTGCTTGATGCCGGCGAGCAGTATTTCAAAGAAAAGGGCCAGCCCCTATTTAGTTCTCACATGCTTGACCTGAGTGAGGAAACGATCGAAGAGAATGTGCAGACATCCGTGAATTTCTACAAAAGAATGGCTCCACTTGGTATGAGCATCGAGATTGAACTTGGTGTTACAGGCGGTGAAGAAGATGGTGTAGATAACAGTGATGTTGAAAACGATAAATTATATACTCAACCGCAGGATGTGGCTTATGCTTACAAAGAGTTGAGCAAGGTGGGTAATTTATTTACTGTAGCTGCGGCTTTTGGTAATGTGCACGGTGTGTATAAGCCAGGCAACGTGGAACTCCGTCCGGAAATCCTAAACAACAGCCAGATTTATATTCAAAAAGAATTCAATACTGCCGAAAAGCCGGTTTACTTTGTATTCCATGGCGGCAGCGGTTCTCCTCAGCATCAAATTAGGGAGGCAATTGGTTATGGCGCTATCAAAATGAATATTGATACTGATCTGCAGTGGGCTTTCTGGGAAGGTATCCTGGAAAATTATAAGAAAAATGAAGCTTATTTGCAGGGCCAACTGGGCAATCCTGAGGGCGCTGAAAAGCCTAATAAAAAGTACTATGACCCACGGGTTTGGTTACGTGCAGGTGAAGAAACTTTTGCAAAGAGACTGGAAGTTGCTTTTGATGATTTAAATTGCATAAACAGGAACGCATAAACATCATTTAAATACACCGATTTTTTGAGATGATCTTTCGTAACCCGGAAGATCATTTTTTGCTGAAATACTTTATATGATACAAGAGGAAGATTTTTACGCCAATCTTGCCGGCGAAGAAACAGGACCCGAAGGAGAAACAAAAGCCTCCTGGTTCAAGCGCATCAAAAAAGGGATCCTAACCAGCACAAAAGATAAAAAGGATGCTCCCGAAGGATTATGGACAAAATGCCCTAACTGCAAGTATACCTGTACGGTAGANNTGAATTATTTGCGAATATTTTAAGTAAGGATCTTCTGGGATTTGTAGATCTTAAGCCCTACAAAGACCGCCTGGCCGACACTTACCGAAAAACAGACGTACACGATAGTATCACCGTGGCACATGGCAAAGTGAATGGTTACGATTTAGTGGTTGCCTGTATGGACTTTGAATTTATCGGCGGAAGTCTCGGCAGTGTAATGGGCGAAAAAATCAGCAGGGCCTGTGATTATTGCATGGAGCATCGCTACCCTTTTATGATTATCAATAAGAGTGGTGGCGCCCGCATGATGGAAAGCGCCTTCTCCCTGATGCAGCTAGCTAAAACCAGTGGCAAGCTTTCTCAACTTGCAGAGAAAAAGATTCCTTATATATCTCTTTGCACAGACCCCACTTTTGGCGGCACCACAGCTTCCTTTGCTATGCTGGGCGATTTAATTTGCGGAGAACCCAATGCACTCATTGGCTTTGCAGGCCCGCGGGTTATAAAAGAAACCATTAAGAGAGATTTGCCCCCTGGTTTTCAGCGGAGTGAATTTTTGCTGGAGCACGGTTTCTTAGATTTCATCGTTCATCGCAAGGAAATGAAGGAGAGGTTTGGCATCCTGCTCAAATTATTTGCTTCTTAAGCAAGAATAAAACTGTTTATTTAAAGAAGGGTTGCCGCGGCAACCCTTTTTTCAATCTCTCCATCTCTTTATAGCGACCTATTTATGGGAGCTTACAAAAATTTATCTTTGGCAAATGGAATTGAAGAACAGGAAGGCTTATCACGAATATTTTTTTGAGCAAACCTATACGGCCGGCCTTGTGCTGCAGGGCACAGAGATCAAGTCTCTTCGCAATGGAAAAGCAAGTTTTAATGACAGCTATTGCCTGTTTGAGAAAGGAGAACTCTATGTAAAGAGCCTGCACATTTCTGAGTATGCCTTTGGCACCTATACCAATCATGAGCCGATGCAGGAACGCAAACTATTGCTCAATAAAAAAGAATTGAAAAAGCTAGAGGCAAAAACACGTGAGAAAGGCTATAGTATTATTCCACTGCGCATTTTCATTAACGAAAAAGGTTTAGCCAAAATGGATATCGGCCTTGGAAAAGGGAAAAAGAATTACGATAAGCGGGAGACCATCAAATCCCGGGAGAATGACAGGGACGTTAAACGACAGTACGGTTTATAAAACAAATTTAATCAGCATTCACTCAAGCTGATAGGAACATTTACCGCTAAGCCACCATCGGCAGTTTCTTTGTATTTACTATTCATATCCAGGGCAGTATCCCACATCGTTTTAATCACACTATCCAGGCTCACTTTCGCAAAATCCGGTGTGCTAAGCAAGGCAAGTTGGCTTGCCGTAATGGCTTTGATGGCTCCCATAGTATTTCGCTCAATGCAGGGAATTTGCACGAGGCCTGCAATCGGATCGCAGGTCATACCAAGATGATGTTCCATTGCAATTTCTGCAGCCATGAGGGCTTGTCGTTGCGTTCCTCCCATACATTCCGTGAGTGCTGCAGCAGCCATAGCACTACTCACCCCTATTTCGGCCTGACAACCGCCCATTGCAGCAGATATAGTCGCTCCTTTTTTAAATATGCTTCCCACTTCGCTGGCTGTAGCTAAAAAAGCCACGATTTTCTCGTCACTATTTCCGTTGCAAAAGCAAACGAAATATTGAAGCACTGCGGGTATTACTCCAGCGGCACCGTTTGTAGGCGCAGTAACTACCCTGCCAAAAGATGCATTCTCTTCGTTAACCGCAAGTGCAAAACAACTTACACAATCAAGGATAAAACTAAATTGTTGCCCACCGGAAATGATAGCTGCAGTCCAGCTTTCATAATCTGGGCAGGCCGTACTGCCCAATAACTTTGTATTGAGAGCCGACGCCCTGCGCTTCACATTTAATCCGCCGGGTAAGTACCCATCTGTATAAGCGCCACGAAACATACAACTCTTCATCACATTCCAGATTTCCAGGAGGCCTGCCCTGGTTTCGGCATCTTTCCGCCAGGCTGTTTCATTTTCCATCACGATGTCTGCAATAGATAATCCCGTTGTTCTGCACCAATGCAAAAGATCATCAGCGGTATTTATAGGAAATGGAAGTGTAACCTGCGCATGCACATTTTTATCTTCGCCTTCCTGCTGTACAAAACCACCACCTACAGAATAATAGGTTTCTGATATGGCATCGCCATCCTCCAGTTGTACTAAAAAGCTAAGCGCATTAGGATGAAACGGCATGCTCTCCGTAACGAAAAATTCAATATCATTTGCGGGGTCAAAAATAACTTCATGCCTGCCACCCAGCACCAGTCTTTTCATATCGCTGATGTCTTTGATACGGGCAGTTATATTATCTACATTAAAGGTAACGGGGTCTTCGCCGCAGAGCCCAAGCTGTACAGCGATATCAGTTCCATGCCCTACTCCTGTTTTTGCCAGCGATCCATACAAGAATACCCTTACCGATTTTACTTTAAACAGCAACTGCCGGGAACGTAATTTGTCAATGAAAAACAAGGCAGCACGCCATGGGCCAAGCGTATGGCTACTGCTGGGGCCCACGCCAATCTTAAACATATCAAATGCAGAGATGGATTCGTGGCTCAAAATGAAAGTTTAAATATGGAAGTTTGAGTTTTACGGCTCAAAACATCATCACTGAATACTTACTAGCTCAATTTCAAATTTCAAATAAGAATACGCCGGGATGGCTGCATTCGCACTCGACCCATAGCCTAGTGTTGGCGGCACATACATCGTCATCTTACCACCTGGCTTAAGAAGGGGTAAAACTTTTTGCCAGCCCACAATCAACTGCCCAAGGGTAAAACTTACACCCGGTGAACCTGCAGGTGTCTGATCGAATACCCTACCCGATGGAAAAATGCTGCCGGTATACTTTACGGTGATATTAGAGCAAACCGAAGGTGAACTTCCAGAACCCGGTGCACTGATAAAATAAAAAACGCCGCTGGGATGTTGAGTTGCTGCGATGTTATTAGCAGCAAGTGTTTCAGATAAATAAGTAATTTCACTAGCCGGCGCATTCAGACCACTTTCTGTGAAGGTGCATTTGTCTTCTTTTTTACACGCAGCAAATGAAAGGATCAAAGAGAAGAGTACGATAATTTTTTTCAAGGTTAGCTGTTTTTTTTAATTGAAGACTGCAAGCGGCTTTGATCTGCTGCATTCTCCTTTTTTTGTTTCCAAATTAATTCTTTGTATTGTTGTTCATTCATCTCCCAGAGGAAATGCATACGAAAATAAGCGAAAAAGACAATAGCGATGCTCAGGGCAATAAGGATGGTTCCAACTGATCCTGCAAAACCTGAAGAGACTTTTGCATACCACTCCGGAAAAAAAATATAAACACCCATCACAAATAAAAAAATGGGCAAAATAAAGATGGTAGCCATGGGCAATCCCCTGGAAAGCTTGCTACCAAAGCTGCTGTAGTGGATACGATGCGCTTCCCAATATGCTAAAAACTTCATTTCTTTTTCAGAGAGCATGCTGCAAAAATAATGAATGCCGGCATCGCTTGGCTATATTATCAAATATGGGTAGGTTTGTTTCCTAACAAGTCTTATGAAATTAGAACAACTCATCGTTCAGTATCTATACCAGCATAAATCAGTTTCCTTACAGGATATTGGCACATTTACGCTTTCGCCGGAAATTTTTATTCCCGAAGAGAATGCTAAGGATCAGTCTCTGCCTCCAAATGCAATCCATTTTGAATATAACGGCCGGCAAGACAGGGATGAAGGTCTCATTGAATTTATTGTAGCACAAACAAGGAAGATTCGCCCGCTAGCTGCATCAGACCTGGAGTCTTATGCACTACTCTCCCGCCAGTTTTTAAATATTGGTAAGCCACTCATTATTGACGGTATTGGTACATTACAAAAAACGCAGCAAGGTTCTTACGACTTTGTACAAACTACAGCAGCGCATAGTCGCACGTCAGTGGCTCCCGCAGCGTTAAGGGAACAAGTAGAAGAAGACATTTCCTTTACCACACCCGCCCGCACAAAATCAAATGGCCGTGGCTTAATGATGGCACTCATCGCCATATTAATTCTTGGTGTTGCCGGCTCTCTTTATTATTTCTTTGGATATAAGCCAAGCCACACGATAGTGCCCATGAAAGAACCTGCCCCTGTTGAAGTTGCAGAAGACACTACTACCTCCATGCTTGACACTGCAGTCCTTAAAAAGAATGATACTATTGTGCGCCAGCAAGTTCCACTGAATACCTCTACATCGGTACGCAGCCTGGGAGAGGGCGTTAATTTTGCGATTATCATTAAACAATATCGCACAAAAGCCGAGGCAGATCGGGCATACAGCCGCCTCACGAATTTCGGTCATAAAATAGTTGTACAATCCGTGGACTCATCCAGCTTCCGGATCATTATGCCGTTTACCACACCGATTTCAGATACAACCAGGGCAAAAGATTCTTTGCGCCGTTTCTTTGATGCAAAAACCGAAGTATTGCTTTAAACAATGCGTCCATTTCAAAAGTTAGTAAGCCTGTTGTTTTTTACCTGCATGATTATTTTCATTGCCGGAGAAATAATGGGTGAGCGCATATTGATGCTCATCTTCAAGCCGATTCTGCTGCCCTTGCTCATCGTATTACTGGTTACTGCCACAAGAAATAGCGCCAGCCGTATGCTGCTTATTGCCGCCTTATTCTTTTCTTTTGTGGGCGATGTGTTATTGCTCCTGGAGTACAAATGGCCGGTATTATTTATTCCCGGACTCCTTGCCTTCTTAACCACACATATCCTGTATATTATTTATTTCCTGCGGCTGCCAGGCAAAGCTCCTTCCCTGCTCCGGCAGCAGCCATGGCTAGTTTTGATGGTGCTGGCTTATGGAGCATTATTATTGTATTTATTATTTCCAACACTCGGAGCGCTCAAAATTCCTGTAGCCATTTATGCCACGGTTATTATGACGATGATGCTGGCAGCTTTACATATCTCCAGGCGGGTAAGTTCCAGCGTAGCCGCATTATTTATAACCGGTGCCTTGTTCTTTGTGGCATCAGATAGTATTCTTGCCATCAATAAATTTTATGCACCCGTAGCGCTGCCCGGCCTTATTATGCTCACCTATTGCATAGCACAGTTTTTATTGGTACGGGGATTTATGCTGGCGCTGACCGAAAGAGATGCCGTGGATTAAAATTTAGTTCCTTCTTTTTTTGAAGATTTTTATTTTTATTTTTTCGGCTTTCTTTTCCCTACTCTTCATTCTTGTGTCACTCGCTTGTACGGCATACCTCTATTCACCGCTACCACTCAATGCCTGGGGTAAGCTGCGCAGCGATCAACAGTACAAGAGTGCGACGCCCATACTGCCGAGCATTGCTTCAATGCCGGAATCAAAAAAAAATCACTGGCATTTTATAATGCGCCTTCACATAAAAAAAGCTGCACCGAATTATCGATGCAGCTTTTGAATTTATTATTGTGAATTTGCTTAGTAACCCATGCCACCCATATCCGGAGCGCCATGACTATGCGGAGCTTCTTCTTTTGGTTTGTCTGCAATAACACACTCGGTGGTAAGCAACATACCTGCAATTGAAGCTGCATTTTCCAGGGCTACACGAGCCACTTTAGTAGGATCAATTACACCTGCTTTAAAAAGGTTTTCATAAACTTCTGTGCGGGCATTAAATCCAAAATCTCCTTTACCTTCTTTTACTTTTTGTACAACGATAGAACCGTCGATACCAGCATTTGCAGTAAGGCAGCGAACCGGCTCTTCCAAAGCCCGGCGTACGATGGCCATACCTGTTTGCTCATCGGCAATTTGTCCTTTTACTTTTGGCTCAAGGCTGAGAACTGCACGCAGGTAAGCTACACCGCCACCTGGCACAATACCTTCTTCTACCGCAGCACGAGTTGCATGCAGGGCATCATCCACACGGTCTTTCTTCTCTTTCATTTCCACTTCTGTGGCAGCACCCACATATAGTACCGCAACACCACCTGCCAGTTTAGCCAAACGCTCCTGCAGCTTCTCCCGATCGTAATCAGAAGTGGTATTTTCTACCTGAGCTTTAATTTGGTTTACCCTTGCCTGGATGTCTTTTTTCACACCTTTTCCACCCACGATGGTCGTGTTGTCTTTATCGATCATTACAGAAGAAGCCTGGCCCAAATAAGTAAGGTCAGCATTCTCTAAATTGTAGCCTTGCTCTTCGCTCACCACCGTACCGGCAGTAAGGATGGCAATATCTGTAAGCATTTCTTTTCTCCTGTCGCCAAAACCTGGTGCTTTTACGGCAGCTACTTTAATAGTGCCACGCAGTTTATTCACTACCAATGTAGCTAGTGCTTCACCTTCAAGGTCTTCTGCGATAATAAGCAGCGGACGACTACTTTGTGCAACTTTCTCCAGGATGTGAAGAATATCTTTCATAGCAGAAATCTTCTTATCATAGATAAGGATATAAGGATTCTGCAATTCAGTTTGCATTTTCTCACTGTTGGTTACAAAGTAAGGAGACACATAACCACGGTCAAATTGCATACCTTCTACGATATCTACCGTAGTGTCTGTACCTTTTGCTTCTTCAACAGTGATCACGCCTTCTTTACCCACTTTGGCAAAAGCCTCAGCAATAAGTTTACCGATGTTTTCATCGTTATTAGCAGAGATAGTAGCTACTTGCTGAATCTTTTTGCTATCGTTTCCTACAGTTTGGCTTTGTGCCTTTAAGCTTTCAATTACCAGGCGTACGGCTTTGTCAATACCACGTTTCAGGTCCATTGGATTTGCACCTGCTGCTACCATTTTAAGTCCTTCACTAATGATAGACTGTGCAAGAACGGTAGCCGTAGTGGTACCGTCACCAGCAATATCAGCAGTTTTGCTGGCCACTTCTTTTACCATTTGGGCACCCATGTTTTCAATGGGATCTTCCAGTTCAATTTCTTTTGCTACGGTTACACCATCTTTGGTAACGACTGGTGCACCAAATTTTTTCTCAATTACCACGTTGCGGCCTTTTGGTCCAAGGGTTACTTTCACCGCATTAGCAAGGGTATCTACACCCTTTTTCATTTTGTTTCTTGCTTCGATATCGAAGAATATCATTTTAGCCATAAAAATATTTTTTTAAACGGGCGCTGTTATTTTACTGCACCCAACTATGATTGTATTAATGAGTGAACATCTATCTGATTACAGGATTGCAAGGATATCCGTCTCTCTCATGATAAGGTAATCTTTACCGTCTACAGTAATTTCTGTACCGGCATATTTTCCGTACAATACGGTATCACCCGCTTTTACAGTAACGGGCTCATCTTTTTTTCCGGGGCCGGCTGCCAATACAGTTCCACGCTGGGGTTTTTCTTTTGCAGTATCCGGGATGATAATTCCGCCGGCTGTCTTTTGCTCGGCTGCAGCAGGGGCCACAATTACTCTATCATGCAATGGAGTAATGCTTAGCTTTTTTGCCATAATTTCTATGTTTTGTTTTATTTGAAATGTAGAACCCGTTTTTGGGCATGCGAATGTAGGCATATTTTGTACCAAAGGCAGGTATAAGCATAGTTGACAGGTTTGCATTCATCCTTGTCAGTTTTTTAAAACAAGCACAAGACAATTTTGCACAAAACCGCATTTAGGTTAGTTTTAGCTTCGGCTGATGGCAATAAAGTCTTAATTTCGCCCACTCATTTTAAAAGTTCTTTCAGCAAATGATTAGCAGACGAAATATCAGGGTAAAAGTGATGCAAACCCTGTATACACTGGATACCGTGAGTGGGGATACAAAGCCGGGAGAGCCTCAGGCCATACTTACCCGAAAGATTGACCAAACGACCCAACTCTTTACATACCTCATTTACTTTATTACCGAAGTAGCCCGATTTGCCGAAAAGGACGCCACCCAAAAGGCGAATAAATATCTTCCAAGTGCTGCAGACCTAAAAGTGAATACCAAGATTGCAGGAAATGAGGTGTTATGGAAAGTATTGGAAGAACCAAGTTTTATAGCTGCCGTGCAGCAGAACAAGCTAAACCTGATTGTAGATCCCGAATTGATAAAGAAAACCTATCAACACCTGGCGCTTACAGAAGAATACCAGGAATACATCGAAGTGCAGGCACGGGACAAGAAGAGTGAGAAGCTAATACTGGATATCATTTTCAAAAATCTCATGCTGCCCGATGATAATTTTATCAGCCACATTGAAGAGTGTTTTATGAACTGGGACGATGACGCAGAAATGATGGAAACACTTGTACCGGCTTATTTTAATAAACCCGGGCACACCAGCTTTAATGATTTGCTGGGGCAGGAAAAATGGCTGTTTGCCCGCAACCTGCTTTCTACGGTAATTGAAAAGGATGATTACTGTATGGAGCTCATCAAACCCAAATTAAACAACTGGGATGCAGACCGGATAGCATCTTTAGACCTTATCATATTAAAGATGGGCGTTTGTGAATTTCTATATTTTGAAACGATTCCTACCAAGGTAACGATCAATGAATATATTGATTTAGCAAAAGAATATAGCACCGTGCAGAGCGGGCAGTTTGTAAATGGTCTTTTAGATAACTTGCATAAAGAATTGAAAGCCGATAACAAAATTGAAAAAAAGAATTACAAAAACAGTACACTATAATCAATACCAAATAGTAAAATTATTTCCCATGATCCGAATAGTTTTTATTACCGCCATGGCAGGCTTTATGTTCAGCAGTTGTGACGTACGCAGGAATGATAAGATCGCCGGTACAGGAAATGCAACGGCAACAACTGTTGCGATGCCTGATCCTACAACGGTACAAATGCTAGACAGCGTATATGATTTTAAGAAAGTAACAGAAGGGGAAATTGTGGAGTATAGTTTCCGTTTTAAAAATACCGGTACAAAGCCCCTCGTTATTTCAAACGTGAGTGCTACTTGTGGCTGCACCATTCCGGAAAAGCCAGAGGAGCCGGTACAGCCCGGTGAAATGGGTTTTATTAAAGTAAAATTTAACAGCCAGGGCCGGCCGGGCGCCACGCACAAAACAGTAAACGTTCTTTCTAATGCAGCACCGGAATTTCCTGAGTTGCTGCTGCAGGGAGAAGTAATCAAAAAAGAGCAATAAATTTTTTACATCTTAAACCGCCGGTAATATGCCGGTACAAAACAAACCATAATGCAATTACTCAGTATTTTTTTAATGGCAGATCCCAGTGGAAAATCAAGTGGCACCAGCACTTTACTGCTCATGGGTATGATGATTCTCGTGTTCTACTTTTTCATGATCAGGCCACAGGCAAAAAAAGCCAAACAACAAAAGACCTATATCAACGACCTTCAGAAAGGAGATAAAATTGTAACAATTGCCGGTATTCATGGCACCATTAACAAAGTGAATGACGATAACACCCTGATGCTGGAAACCAGCCCTGGCAGTTATATGAAAATTGAGAAGAGCGCAATTAGCATGGAATGGAGTGCTGCACTTAATAAGCCAGTAGAAGTAAAGAAATAATTCACCGGCATTTATTATTCAGAATCCGGACGGGATGTTTATCTTGTTCCGGATTTTTTATTGCTTTAATATGACGCTACGAATTGGAATTACCGGTGGCATTGGCAGTGGAAAAACCACGGTAGCCAAAATATTTGAGACCCTGCGGGTGCCGGTGTATTATGCTGATGATGCTGCCCGACGCATCATGCATGAAAACAAACAACTCCGGCAGCAACTCATCCAATTATTTGGGCCGGAAACTTACCAGGACAACCAGCTCAATCGCACCCATATTTCCAGGATCGTTTTTAATAACGCAGAAAAACTTGCGCAGCTTAACAGCCTGGTGCATCCGCTCACTATTGCAGACGCAGAGGCCTGGATGCAGCAACAGCGCAGCCCATATGTGATCAAGGAAGCCGCACTCATTTTTGAATCTGACGTGTGGAAGCACCTTGACTACGTCATCGGTGTGAGCGCTCCTTATGCCTTACGACTGCAAAGGGCTATGCAACGAGACCATATCTCTGCAGCACAGGTGGAGGCCCGTATGCACAAACAAATGGATGAAGCAGAAAAAATGAAACGATGCAATTTTGTGCTCATAAACGACGAGCAGGTTCTGCTTATACCACAGGTTTTGGCGTTACATGAAAAGTTGTTGCACCTGACTGAAGCAGCACTTTAAGAAAGTGCTGCAAAGGCTTGTTTTAATTTGCCAAACCCTTTCTCCAGGTTAGCAATACTGTTTGCAAAAGAAATACGAATGCAGGCCGGTTCTCCAAAAGCTTTACCGCTTACGGTAGATACATGCGCATCGTTAAGCAAATACATACACAAATCATCAGCATCTGCAATTACATTTCCTGCGGGAGAAGTTTTACCAAAATAAGATTTCACTTCTGGGAAAATATAGAAAGCACCATCCGGGGCAGCACAGGTTATGCCTGGGATTTCTGCTAATAATTCCATCACTTTTTTTCTCCTTTCGGTAAATGCTTCTGCCATTTCCAGCGTGGGACGCAGATCCCCTGTCAGGGCTGTAATAGCCGCCCGCTGGGTAATAGAGCAAGTTGCGCTGGTAAACTGACCTTGCAATTTGTCTGCTGCTTTTGCTACTTCTACAGGTGCTGCCAGATAACCAAGGCGCCAACCCGTCATAGCAAAACCTTTGCTGAGGCCGTTAATGATAATGACACGGTCTTTTACGGAAGCAAACTGNNACTGCACCCGAAGGATTGCATGGAGAAGAAAACATGAATAAAGTTGTTTTGTCCGTGATAGCAGCTTCCAGTTGCTCAGGGCTTATTTTGAAGCCCTGACTTGCCGTAGCAATTACAAACCGTGGAATGCCGCCCGCCACTTTTACAATTTCACTGTAAGTAACCCAGTATGGCGTGGGAATAACAACCTCGTCTCCCGCATCTACTACAGCAAGCACAAGGTTTGCTATACTTTGTTTTGCACCGGTACTGGTTACAATTTGTTCTGGCAAATATTCCAGCCCGTTATCTCTTTTTAATTTCTCGCATACTGCCTTTCTCAAATCCAGGTAGCCCGACACAGGTGTGTAGTGACTATAGTTTTCATCAATCGCTTTTTTAGCAGCTTCCTTAATATGCTCGGGAGTATCAAAATCAGGCTCACCAAGACTCATGTCTGTGATATCAATTCCCTTTTCACGCAATTCCCGGCCGAGCTTAGCCATTTTCAGGGTTTCGGGTTCATTAAACCTGGTAAGTAAAGAAGACAAACGCATACGATTCTATTTTTTTGAAAGTGAAAATTAATTTTTGTCGTAGGTAAACTGCAGTTCAGTTAGATCTGGAGCAATGGTTCTATTTCGCTTCAACTCATGCTGGTAAAGCAACTCGCCGAGCTTTTGCATAAAGGGCAAACCAATCGTATTATAGTCATACCTGTCATCATTTAAGATACCATCTGTGTTGCAATAAACAGTGGCAGATACAAAGAATTCAATATTATTTTCAAAGTCCACAACATACGCTACATCCGTTAACTGCCCATAAGCATCTCCGGGTTTATTAAAGATGCGGATATGCGGAGGCAATTTACCTTGTTTTGCGCCATGCAGGATAAACTTTACATAAGCATCGTTGTAACTGCTGTCATAAGAAGGAAATGTAGATTCCGATGGATAGGAAGACATGTATCTGAGCATAAACATGCGGTCTTCATCCGTAAGGTTAAAACGTTCTTTCTTATGCACCGCCTGCGGAAACACCAGCCCAACAAGGATATCGTGTAAATCCTGTAAAGCCATCCTGTTTTTTGTGGAGAAATCCATGGGCGTATGCACCACTTCTCCCCTGCGCATATATCCGCTTCCCATACTGTCTTTGCGCAAGGCAAAGGGCGTGGTATTATTTTGCAAGGGCTTGCTGTAAATCATCCTGGTTTGCGCATCATAAAAGTTCACCGGGTTGCTGTGCCGGTTCTCGTCTTCAGATAAAAAAACATCGAGCCGATGCCTGATCTGCACATCTTCATACCCTTTACTGTGCAGGGTTTGATTAATATACTCCTGTCCTAAAAATTCATATAGCCTATTGAAAGCATCGTTATCACTTACCAATAATATTTTCTTGATGTACTGGGCAATCGTAGGTCGGCCATCTGCAGCGGTAGG
>DGQO01000034.1:0-1155 GCA_002400445.1 Chitinophagaceae bacterium UBA4412 | reverse complement strand
TTGCATCACTGTTGTTGTAGGAATGCTGTTTTAAAGATGGTATGCCATTTCTGCTCCGGTTCACTTCAGTATAAATGATTTGCACATTCCAATCTTTACGATGCTGCCGTATGCTGTCGATGATTCCACCCTGGTTTTCAAAAAGAGCAACAAAGAATTTATCCTCTTTTTGTTCTGGTTCCACAGGTTCTATTGCTGGTTCGGGTGTGGGTATAGTTGTGAGCACAGGTTTGGCAGTATGACATGCACTCATAAAAAACACTGATATTATTAAAACCTTTATTGGGTGTAAATTTCTGAGTTGCATTACCTTCATTTGCGTGCAAATTTGAGGTTTTTCTCTTTAATTAATCCTGCCAATCGTCAATCGCTTTTTCCCCTATCTTTGCACACTTATAAAAAATTTAACAAAGCAAACAAAAGATTTTAAACAATGAGACTGAAAGGTTTAGTTTGGTTCTTCACGATTGCATTAGTCGTAATCTCCCTCTGGGAGTTGTCATATACCTGGGTGGTGCGCAGCTATGAAAGTAAAGTAAAGGCCCAGGCGACGAAGCTGGTTTCGAGGGAAGCGACAGGTTTGTCGCCGCAGGAAAAAAGCCTGCTCATTGAGGCCAAAACGCAGCACATTTTAGACAGTACTAAAGAGAAGGCAATCTACCCACTTGTTGGTAGCACTTATCAAACTTGTAAAGAGAATGAATTAAACCTTGGCCTGGATTTGCAGGGTGGTGTTAGTGTTACAATGGATGTGGCTTTAGATGGTCTTTTAAAATCGCTGAGCAATAATTCGAAAGATCCAAAATTGCTGGCCGCGATTGCAACGGCAAAACAAAAGAAGATCAATAGTGAAGAAAACCTCATCACGCTTTTTAGCCAGGACTATATTTCTCAAAATGGTAGTGGTAAACTGGCAAGTCTTTTTGCGGGCCCCAATAAGGATGTAAAAATTACCGATGTAGATAACATGGTTATCCAGAAACTACAGAAAACGGCAAAGGGCGCTATTAATCAAACCTACAAGATTCTCATTAAGCGTATTGATAAATTTGGTGTGGCACAGCCCAACATCAACCTGGATGAAAATCGTGGTATTATCAACGTAGAACTTGCGGGTATTAAAGATCCGGAGCGTATCACCAAATTCCTGCAGTC
>DGQO01000086.1:5968-6309 GCA_002400445.1 Chitinophagaceae bacterium UBA4412 | reverse complement strand
AATAAGTTGCAGGGCAATCTCCGCCTGAGTGCAACCGATCTTTCTGCTACCCTGGAAGGGCCTTTATCAAAAAACAAGAAGACCACTTTCCTGGCATCCGTAAGGCGGTCTTACCTGCAATTGCTTTTCTCCCTTATCGACTTGCCTATCCGGCCTAATTACTGGGACTTTCAAACCAAAATAACGCACAAGATTGATAATAAAACAACGCTTTCTTTTATCGGCCTCGGAGCCATTGACCAATTCAGTTTTGCAAAACTGAAAGATGCCACACCAGAAAAATTATATGTGCTTAATTCCAATCCATTCATCAACCAATGGAATTATACAGCCGGTGTTAC
>DGQO01000086.1:0-5883 GCA_002400445.1 Chitinophagaceae bacterium UBA4412 | reverse complement strand
TTGGCGGAATTTGACAACCGAACTTTTAGTGTTACCCGGAGACAATTAAAAGACGATGCTGGTAATATCATTCAGCCTGCAGAAACCGTCCGTTTTACGAGCCCGCTTAAAAATTTCTGGCGACTGGGCAGCTTTGCACAGCTTAGCCGTAGCTTTTTTGATTCCCGACTGGGTGTAAGTGCGGGTGTAAGAACAGACATCAATACTTTTACCACCGAGGGCGACAATCCTTTTAAAACCCTTTCCCCCAGGCTCTCTCTGAGTTATGTACTAGCAGAGCGCTGGACAGCTAACGCATCAGTAGGCCGTTACTTTAAAATTGCACCGTACACCATTCTCGGCTTTGCAGATAACAGCGGTAAGCTGGTAAACAAAGCCAGTGATTACCTGCGCAGTGATCACTATGTAGCAGGTGTTGAATATTTGCCCAGCAAAATATTGCGTTTTACGGTAGAAGTTTTTTACAAAGATTACGACAAGGTGCCGGTAAGTGTGCGCAATGGTATTTCATTGTCTAACCTTGGTTCCGATTTTAATGTGCTGGGCAACGAAGCCGTGACGACGGATGGCAAAGGACGGGCATACGGCTTTGAACTTTTTGCACAGCAAAAATTATCAGAACGTTTTTTTGGAATTCTGTCTTATACTTTTTACAAGTCGGAATACAGCGGCCTTAATCAACAATTTATTCCCAGCAGTTGGGATAACCGCCATTTGCTGAGCGCAAATATGGGTTATAAACTTCCCCGAAACTGGGAGATCGGTTTAAAATTCCGCATACAGGGCGGAGCGCCATACACACCCTTTGATGAAACCGCTTCGCAACTTAATTACCTCAGCCGTGGGCAGGGAATATTAGATTACACAAAACTCAATACCCTCCGGCTTAGAAGTTTTAATTCGAGCGATATCCGCATTGATAAAAAATGGAATTTTAGAAAAACAAGTATCGACCTGTTTTTGGATATCACCAATTGGTACCGGGCTAAAAATCCTGAACCGGATAGCTATACTTTTAAACGCAACGCAACCAATACCGGTTTTGAAACAACCGATGGGCAGCCGATAAAAGCCAATGGCAGTAATGGTATTCCGGTGCGCATTGTAAACGATGATGCCTCTTTTGTGCCTTCTATTGGGTTTATTGTGGAGTTTTAAACGGCATTCAAACCAAACTTTAATGTTGAATAAAGCGTATTCATTTCCTTTAGAATACCACGAACATCTGCAGAAGTATGGCTATAGCAAGACATACAATCCAGCCGAGGAACCAGGCTATAGATAATCCCGTTTTCTTCACCGCATTGTAATACATGCCAATCATGACCAACACACTGAGGCCAATGGAAAAAATGAATATAGAGAATGTGCCAAGGGGCAGTGGGAGGAAGTTTAAAATATAATAGACCAGGAGCACTACAGAACCGATGAAGCAAACAAAACCGATGCGCCGGATAAATATCCACTTCAACTCTTTTAATAAAAACAGGGCCGCTACAATTTGTATCAGCCATTTTGCCCCCGCTATATTTCCGGAAAGGATCATGGCATTATCATTACGATATAGCCAATAATTACTGGCAATAAACATAGCACTGATTAGAGTGGCCAGCAGAAAGTACAGCACCGCAAAAGCGGCATCTTTATTTTGAGGAGTCATAGAAGCGTTAAATATCAAAGCTATGGTATTGACACTAAAAACGCAGCGGGCTTAAACTTTTNNGGAACGAGTTTTAAAATGTACTTTTCGGGCATTGTAATTATAACCATCATCAATCAAACCAAAAACATGACACAGGTATCAAAATGGATGAGTTGGGAAGGCGGTATCGATTTAGCTGCTGTAACTTCCCCGGATTTGCAAATGCCTAACATCATTGTACACCTTGCCCGCATGGTAAACACCCCGGTGGGTAGTGCGGCAAGCGGCATGGTACTGTACCAGCCAGACCCCGCAGGCATGCCTGCTGTAATGGGTTTTGTAAGCACTGATGTTGCGGTTGGAAAATACTTCGGTCCAAACATTTTTGCGGGCACTCCATTTGAGCAGGCACCAGTATTAGATGCCAGTATCCACATTGAATTAACTGCAGATAAAGCCATCGCAAAATTAGAAACCAGCGGTTTTACTTTTGAAGTGGAGATGAGTGATTTTACGGAGCCCTACTTAATTAACAGGGAGCCTTCGGCCATGCCGCCTTTTTACCAACAGGGCGTAGAAATACATGCCCGCAAAGTTGTTCTAAAAGTGAATGGCGAGGAAGTAAAAATCATTGTTCCACCTGTAGGTATCACCGGTGGGCCTGCCAGCGTAGTGAGCCCCAATGGTGTGTATGCCCGGTAAATAGTTTTAATTTCTCAAAGTGAAGTAGCTTTAGGTTGCTCCTTTTTTATGTAACAAGGTAGATGTTGTATTTGTAGTGAGCGATACTGTTTATCTGTTCAATGAAGATGTGAGAAGGTTCTTATTTCTAATTGCCCAACAAGCCCAAACTATCCAATTCCGGAATGGAAAGGGAAGGTGGCAAAATATTTTTTCTGATTTTAGAAGCAACAAGGTCAGCCGTTTTTTGCGCAGCATTCACTGTTTGAAATCCTTTATTAGCGGAGATAGCAGGTATGCCAGGCTGATGAATATACAATTGACCGTGTACATAAATATCATAACCAAATCCGGAAGAAAGGATTGAATTTTTAGAAGTATCGTTTCCAAAAACGAAAATTCGGACGCTATCAAATGCTGTTGCCTTCGTTGCTAAGCTGCTCTTTTGCTGCGCACATGAAATGGTAAAAATGCACATAGCCACAACTATATATTCACGCATACTGTTTCTTTATTGACAATATTCCCAAAGATCTTTGCGATAAGTACCATCATTACCTCCACCTACATAAGCTTTATTGCCTATGACGAAAGTGGCAGGATAAGTGCGGCCGGTTCCACCAAAATCGGCCTTCTGTACCCATGTATTTGAAATGGGATCAAATTCCCAAAAATCTTTCCTGGCTGCACCCCCATTGCTTCCTGCTCCGATATAACCTTTAGCACCAATAGAGAAACCGATTGTTCCTGTCCTGGCCACCCCGGGAAAATCAGTTTTTTGTACCCATGCATTTGTTGCAGGATTAAACTCCCAAAGATCTTTTTTATAAGAACCCGTAGTAGATTGACCCATTGCATAATATCCTTTGCCTGCAATTGAAAATGCAACAGCATAACTTCTTACGGCACCCGGGAAGTTTGTTTTTTGTGTCCAGTTATTTGCAATCGGATCATATTCCCAAAAATCAATTTTATCAGCAGTACCGTCAGAGCCCATACCCGCATAAGCTTTTGACCCGGCCACAAAAGCAGATGCTCCGTCCCGGCCCGCTGCGCCATAATCTGCTTTTTTTGTCCAGGTGTTTAACTGTGGATCGTATTCCCAAAAATCCCTTGTAAAATTTCCGTCAAAACCAGTTCCAAAATAACCTTTGCCATTGAGCGCAAATGCAAATGCGCCACTTCTTGGGGACCCAGCAAAGTCGGCCTTCTGTGTCCATGTGTTGGAGGCTGCGTCAAATTCCCAAAAATCTTTTTTGTAGCTGCCATCATATCCTGTGCCTATATAACCTTTGGCACCGATTGAAAAAGCCGCTGCAGCAGATCGGCCGGAGCCAGCAAAATCCAGTTTCTGCGACCACACCCCCGTGCATGACGGACCTACCGGCACGCCATTACTGAGCACACCTGTGCTTCCAAAGGAAAGCCATACGGTGGAGTTCCACATTTCCAGCGCATTATTATCGGTATTAAAAATAAGCAGACCGGTAGCGGGTGCGGCTATGGCATTTCGCTGTGCGGTGTTCATCCTTGGAACCAGCAGACCGCTGTTAGTAGAATTGATCTCCAATTTTGCGGAAGCTGCAGGAGTGTTTGTTCCTATTCCTATGTTTTGTGCGAAAGAAGGAGATGTAAAAGCTGCTAAAAGCAAGAGCAAAGTTGTTCTCATTTTGGAATAATTTAGAAACTAAATCTAAATGTATTCTTGTATAGTAAAGAAAATGTGCATATTTCTTTCCCTGCAACAGGCTTAGCCGATAGGCAATTCAGCTAAAAGACAAGAGTATTCTGCACCCAAAAGATCATCGTTGCTTATCTTATAACACTGCCTTCATCAATGGTTCTAAAAGATTAGCCCATAATTGATATTGCTTTCCGGAGGGGTGCAAGCCATCATCTGCTATCAAATCCCTGTCCCATCGGGCCTGCCTGGAAATAGGCGTTACATCAATATAGGTAACCGCAAACTGTGCTGTAATAGATTTATTGGCAGCATTAAATGCATCAATCTGCCGGGCAATAGCAGCGGTATCCCTGCCCTGCGCATAAGGCGTAACGCTGTAATCCGGAATGGACAAAACAAACACATGGGATTTATTATTATTGGCATAGGCTAACGCCCGGGTGAGCAGCTCGGTAAATTCTGTTTTGTATTCGTCAAGAGAACGGCCCTGGTATTGGTTGTTTACGCCAATTAATAGCGTGACAATATCAAAATCTTTAGGATAACCGCCACTGTTTAATGCAGCAATAAGATTACCCGTTGTCCAGCCGGTAGTTGCTACATAAGTTACGGTAGAAATGTTGTTACCCTGCACGTTTAATGATGCTACAACTTGCGCCGGGTATCTTGCGGAGGCCACTACGTTTTCACCAATTGTATAAGAATCGCCCAAGGCAAGATATTTTTTGCCTGGGATGGCTGGCGGTGGTGGTGGAGGCGGGATGTATGGCGGCGTTACAATAGCGGGTTCGGGCTTCTTGCAAGCACCTAAGAGCAAGAGGACAGATATCACGGAAAGGAGCAATTTCATCATATCGTTTAAGGATAGCTTTTTTGTGCTAAAATATAAACGAAATTTCCCGCACAAAGGTTCGATGAGGAAAGTAAACATGGCCGGCTTCACTGATCAATGACGGCACAGTATCACGCATAAATGTGCAAACGGTTGTACGAACGGATACTACATTACTTTCGTAAATTGAACGAATGCGTTATTTGTTGCCCGTCATCGTCGTATTCTCTTTACTTGCAGGATGTCTTGCTTCCTGCAAAGTTTTTCAAAAACGGATTGTTGCTAATGTGTTAGATCATGCCGGAAACTGGTTGATAGAACAGCAACCAAATGGTAGCGTAGCTATCGGGAATGGCAAAATGGAAATTGTAGATGCTAAAGGATGTACCGTATGGTTGAAGCAAAAGCTAAAAGGGGATGTTCGGATACAGTACGACGTTACGGTTATCCAGAACAATGGCCCGTTCGATAGGGTTTCCGACTTAAATTGTTTTTGGATGGCAAATGATCCCGGTTATCCCAATGATTTTTTTGCGGCATCAGAAAAACGTGCCGGGCTCTTCCCAAATTATCACCACTTAACCTTGTATTTGTTGGATATGGCGGACATGATAATACCAAAACCAGGTTTAGAAGATATGATGGAAACCTGGACAGGCCATTGTTGCCGGAACACGATTTAACGGACAAAAAATTTATGATCGTTGCCAATAAACAAATGCATATCGAGATTTTGGTAAAAGCTAACCACACCAGTTTTAGGAGAGATGGCGAAGTTATTTTTGACATACATGATCCTGCACCTTATCGCCAGGGTTACTTTGGATTCAGAACTGTAGAAAATCACCTGCTCATAGAGCATTTTAGCGTCTCCAGGTTGAACTGAGTAATTTTAATGGAGGGCAGCATTCAATTTAATGACTTCGACTTTTTACACTTTATGAGATAAAAAGGATACACGTCATTCACCTCTGATATTTCTAATAGCCCTGCCTTTCCAAATTCTTCTTGTATGGTTTCTTTGTCATAAAAGAACATCTTTAA
>DGQO01000001.1:8431-11901 GCA_002400445.1 Chitinophagaceae bacterium UBA4412 | reverse complement strand
CAAGCACCGGATCAAACAGCAGAAGCATTAGCTACAAGCCTTAATCTACTGCAGGAAAGCGATGACGAAACCCTTAAACGCTGGGTGCAGGAAGTAATCGCCCAAATGCCAGACAAGGCACAAGAATACAGAAGCGGTAAAAAGAACCTGATTGGCTTATTTGCCGGCCAGGTAAAAAAATTGAGCAAGGGCAAGGCAGATATGCAAGCCGTACAAAAGCTCCTCACAGAAGCATTAAATCAAACCACATAAATGTTATGAAACTAAAGCACATTCTATCTCTCCTTATATTGGTAGTGGCATTTGCTGCTTGCAAGGATAAAAAAGATGACGGCAGTTTTACCGTGAATGGTAAAATTAAAAATGTAGAAAATCAACAGGTTTATTTGGAGGAATTATATTTCAGCCAGCAAAACCCACAAGTACTGGATACGGCAGAAATAAAAGATGGTAAATTCTCGCTCACTACAAAAGCTACCGAACAAGGACTCTATAGAATTCGCTTTGAAAAAATTCAGAGCGGTTTCATTTTTATTAATGATGCACCTAAAATTAATTTTGATGCAGACATTAATGATGTGAGTCTTGAAGGACCAACATTTAACACCCCGGCAAATGGCCAGTTAAAAGCTTTTCTTTCGAATATTGATGGAAGAAGAAAACAATTGATGGCCATTGGAAATAATATTGACAGCCTTAGAAAATTGAATGTGCCCGACAGTGTACTACAAGTGCAAAATGCTGATCTTTTTAAAGTGCGTAATGATTTTACGCAATTTATCACCAGCTATATTGATACCGTAAAACAGCCGGTTATTGCCTTATTTGCGGTAGGTTATACGCAAGGCATTGATCCGGCATTGCTGACTAAAGTAATTCCACCGCTGGCTACAAGATTTCCTAAACACCAGGGCATCATTGGAGTGGTAACCCAGTTCAATGAAATGATGAGTGCAGATAAGCAACCATCCACCCCGGCTAAATCTGGTGCGCCCGGTATTGGTAGTGTAGCGCCAGATTTTACTATGGCAGATAAAGATGGTAAACCATTTTCTTTAAGCAGCCTGCGGGGAAAATATGTTTTGGTTGATTTTTGGGCAAGCTGGTGCGGCCCCTGCCGTGGCGAGAACCCAAATGTGGTAGCGGCATACAATCAATTCAAAAATAAAAACTTTACCATCCTCGGGGTTTCTTTGGATGAAGACAAATCAAAGTGGCTGGAAGCCATAAAGAAAGACGGCCTCACCTGGCATCATGTTTCTGACCTTAAAGGTTGGGAAAATGCTACGGTTGCTATGTTTGGTTATGATGGTATTCCTTACAATGTACTGCTCGATCCGTCCGGAAAAATCATTGCCACCTCTTTAAGAGAAAGTGCCCTTCAGGCAAAACTTGCAGAAGTTTTGAAATAAAACCCGGGGCAATCTTTCTGGTGGATATTTTAAAAAAAGAGGCTATTTCAAAAAGCAAAACACGCTTTTTAAAATAGCCTCTTTCTCAAAGATTTCTTATCCTGCTTTAGTCATCCAGCATACCCGTAAGTACCGTAGAGGGATAGTTTCCCCTGGCAAAATAAGTATAGCTTCTTGCTGGTGCAATAGTAGTGGCCGCACTGGCAGAAACCAGGGTGTTGGTACCAGAAAGTTTAAGCTTTAAAATATAAGTAGAGACAGCAGAACCGGGCGTATAGTTTGCCGGCCTGTTTCCTGCTAATAACTTATAAGCAGAGAGTGCATTAGCATCTGGCTGTGCCAGCGTAGCCAATGATGGCGCTGCTGTAAATAACAGGACGCTGTCTTTATCTACAGTGCCTTCCCGGCGCACAGCAAGCAGATCTAATAAGGGTGCACCATTAGAAATATTCAAAAACCTCATCTTAGACATCTCCATATTAGTATCGTCAGTACGATCATTGCTAAGGAGAATACCTTTAAACATACCGCCTGTGAGCAACCCATACTGAAAAAAGGAGTAAGATTTACCTGCCTGAACAGAAATATTTGAATTGTAATATTCTACAGGTGGAATTACAGTGGAAACGTCCCGGATGATGAGCTTTCTTGTGCCTCCTTTAACGCCGGCATAAACGCCGTTTAATACGCCGAATGCACCGATGCCTGTTGCATTCACTTTGTTAGTGTCCACATACACATCTACAGTTTTACTGCTGGCATTCGCATTTACAAAGGAAACGTAAGCCAGGTCCGTATCTGGTGTGGTGATGATGTTCTCATCTTTCTTGCACCCAGCCAGGGCAAGTGCAAAACCCAGCGTATATAAGATTGATTTTTTCATTGTTGCTAAATGGTTTTAAATTAATAACCAGGGTTTTGTTCGATGATGGGATTGGTGTTTCTTTCCTGTTGAGGTATGGGCCACAGGAAACGATATTCACTGTAGGGAATAAAAGGCTCACCAGTTGCAGGCAGGGCTCCACCGCATATAAAAGCGGAAATATTATTAAACCCATTTACCATTTTTGCCGGCACGCCACCTGTTCCAAAGTCTGGATCCTGCGCCAGGCGATGAATATCGGACCAGCGTTTTCCTTCTGCTAAAAATTCAATCCTGCGTTCTTTAAGTACAGCATTGATCAAATCATTCTTACTTGCAAATGAAGCCGCAGTATATTGGTTGGTAGCAGAATCAATAATGGCCCTGTTTCTCACCACATTCAAAAGTTTGATACCATCGGCAGATACGCCTGATGCTACACGAGCCTCGGCTTCAGCCTGGGTGAGCAATACTTCTGTGTAGCGGATATAGGGTGTCCAGTCAGACTGGTCGACCGCATCACGATACTTTGAAGTGAATTTATTGGTGTTCCCGGTATTGTCTGGGCCGTTATAGTACAATGTGGTTCTGCGCCTGTCTGTGCAGGTCCACTCCGGTAAATTCCAGGCGATGGGGCTCACAGAGATCAGGCCTCTACCACCTGTTGCTGTACTGCTCTGGCCATACATGCGGGCCATGGAAGCATTGGTACCCTGGTTATCCTGAGCATCATTCTTAATAGAAAATATGCTTTCTGTAGAGCCATTGTTCAGGAACGGACCATCCACACCCGTTGTAAGTTTCCAGCCACCGATAGGACTTGCCACTGCTGTAAATGCCAGCGGATTGATGGCTGCATAGGCGGGTAGCAATTTTTTACCTTCGGCAATCACGCCTGGATAATCCTGTTTGTGCAGTTTCACCCGCATTTTCAATGCAATGGCAGCGGCCTTTGTAGCACGGTAAGTATATTCTCCGCTTACAAAACCTGCAGTTCCTGGCAACAAATTAGTTTCTGCATAATCGAGATCTGCCAGGATTTTAGTGTACACATCCCCAACTTTTTCCCTTGGAGATGTTTTTACCTGTTCTACTCCACCACTAGATTCCACCGGAAAATCCCGATAGGCTACACCTAGTGCAGATCCATTTCCATCAGAATAAGGACGGGCAAAATGAATGAGCAATTCATGATG
>DGQO01000001.1:1293-8374 GCA_002400445.1 Chitinophagaceae bacterium UBA4412 | reverse complement strand
GCCACGTTTACCATGTCTTCACCCCGCATGTCTTGCTGCTCTAACGCCGCTGCTCCAAAAGGATAACCACGGATAGAGGTTGCGGTTCCATTGAGCGGATCATACACACCGCTTTGCGCAGCATCATACACGCCATTTAATACCAGCAAGCAGCGCTCTGCAGTAGCAAAGGCGGTGTTGCCCACAATTTGGTTATAAGGAGCGAGATCCAGTTTTTCTTTACAACCTGAAAACAACAGGCCGACAAGAAAAGAAAGGAGAACAAATATTTTACTTAGATATTTCATTGTTGTTACAATTAAAGAGTGTAATAATTAAAAGCCCACATTAAGGCCCACAGAAATATTTCTTACCTGTGGAGAAATGCTGTTGTCCTGGCCAGCTTCGCTATAAGCTTCAGGGTCTATACCAGAATAATTGGTCCATACAGCAACATTTTGCGCCTGTACAAATATTCTCGCACTCCGGATAGCATTGCGTGTCTTGGATTGCAGCTTTTTACCGTCAAGTTGAAAACTGAGCACAATATTTTGCAGCCTTAGGAAATCACCATCTTCAATAAATCTTGTGGTAGCTTCGCCGTTTTGATTAATCACTACATCCTGGTTATACCAAAGTTTTGGCACAGTGGTTACCTGGCCTGGTGTTGTCCAGCGGTCAAGCAATGTTGTACCGGAATTGGCAAATTTTTGATTGGATAGAATTTCCTGCCTGGTAATGTTCATGATTTTGTTGCCACCCTGGTAGCGGAACATTACATCCAGCGATATGTTTTTGTAAGTGAATGTATTGGTAAAAGCACCATAGAATTTAGGCAGTACATTTCCCAGCACTTTCTTGTCGTCCTGCGTAAGGGTAGTAGCTGCACCCAGCGCCGGATCATTTAATGAATTGGCAAAGTAGTAAGAGCCATTAGCAATATTTCTTTGAACATATTTTCCAGCCTTATTCAGGTACACAGGATTTCCATTACCACTGTTTACGCCGGCAAACTCATAGCCATACAATGCAAACATAGATTCACCCACCCGGTGTATATTATAGTTTGTAGGAAATAACTCCGTAGTTTCTACACCACCAACTGTAAACAGGGATTTGATTTCATTTTTCACCTGCGTGTAATTTGTATTTACTGACCACTGAAAATCTTTTGAGCGAATAACAGCAATATCCAGGGCCAACTCTACACCAGTATTGGTAACCCTTCCGATGTTCTGAGAAATGCTGTTTCCAGGAATACCAGCACTAAAGGGTGTGGGAACATCCAGTACCAGGTTGTCCAGGTCATTTTTATAATAATCAGCAGAAAGACTGATGCGATTGTTGAGCACAGCGAGTTCTACACCGATATCATACTTTTTGCTTTGTTCCCACTGCAAGTCTGGGTTGCCAATTAATGCAGCAGCCAGGCCGCCGATATTACCATAAGGCCGGCTACCGTATGTGCTCAGGTAAGGGAATCCACCAAGCCTGTTACCCACTACTGCATAAGAAGCTTTAAATTTCAAGTCGCTGATATTGTCCCTAAAGAAAGGAACGGATTTCCAAAACCGCTCCTGGGCTGGTCTCCAACCTACAGAAACACCGGGAAAGGTACCATAGCGCTTGTCTTGTGCCAGAGAAGATTGGCCATCCCGGCGAATACTACCCTGTACAAAATATTTATTCTTATAGTCATAATTGATCCTGCCGAAAACGGATTCCAACGCAGACTTCACATAGTTACCTGTGATGGAGGGTGTATTAGCCGCATTGCTAATAATATTTTCCTTCAGGTAAAAAAGATCGGAGAGATTGGTACCCTGGGCAGCAAAAAATCTTGAAGTACTTTGCTGTAATTCATGCCCTACCGTAAAATAGAAATTATGCTTGCCCAGGGACAAGTTATAGTTCAGGTAATTCTGCAAGTTTGTATTCATTACATTTTGCTGACCCTGGTAAACTATACCATTTGAAGAAGCTCCATCACCATGGCGGGGATCTAAAAGTTCCAACCCATTATCTGTATAATAATCAACACCCACCTGGCTGCGCAGCTTTAGATTTTTGGCAAAGCTGATTTCCAGGTAAGCATTATTCAAAATGCGAAATTGCTCATCCTCGTAGCGATTCTTGTCCAGCACAAAAGCAATATTGGTATAGTTGTCATCAATGGTGCGAAGGTTATTACCGGCACCTAGTGCATTTGATGTAAAGGAAAGGTTATATCCCGTAGGATGTGCGGGGTTGTAAATACTTACATTGGGAAGCGCCCGTATTGAACCTACGATGGCACCGCTCAGTGCATTGGTTCCGTTGTTCTGATCAAAATCGCTTTGTCTTGAAACACTCAATGTATTTCCAATTTTTAACCAATCTGCTGCCTGCGCTTCAATATTGGCTCGCACCCGGTAAGTCGTATTTCTATTGGTGCGCACAATACCTCTTGAATCGGCATAGTTAAGTGAAAGGTAATAGGTTGCTTTTTCTGTGCCCCCGGATACCGCAAGCGTATGATTGGTAGAAGGTGCGTTATCTACAAATACATTGTTCTGCCAGTCTGTGTTGGTACCAGCAGCATCAAGGCGTGCATTGGGTAACTGGCCGGAGTTCGTAAATTTTTCATTGGCAATCGTCACAAATTGCGAAGCGTTCAAAAGGTCGAAACGCTTCATTGGACTGCTGTAGCCTATTGTACCAGAGTAGGTGAGGCTGGTGCGGCCACGAACGCCTTTTTTTGTGGTAATGATGATGACGCCATTGGCAGCACGTGATCCATAAATAGCCGTGGCAGAGCCGTCTTTCAAGATATCGATGCTCTCAATATCATCTGGGTTCACATCACCCAATTGGTTTGAGTTGGAAATCAGGGAGAGATTGCCCGTGGTAATGGGCGTTCCGTCTACAATGATAAGTGGAGACAATCCCTGGCTGAAAGAGTTGAGGCCACGAATACGAATTCTTGCAGGCGCATTTACCTGCCCGCTACTATTCACCACGTTTACACCTGCTGCCCTGCCAGAAAGTTGTTTGTCTATCGAAGGCGTAATCAACTGTGCAAATTCCTTCACATCTACTTTAGAAGCAGCTCCTGTAAAGGCCTTTTTTTGCTGAACGCCATAGCCGATAACAACCACCTCTTCCATCCGCACATCGGTAGAAGCAAGGGTAACGTTAATTACTGTAGCCCGTCCAATAGACCGGGTTACGGTTTCATAATTCACATAGCTGAATACCAGTGAACTTGCCTGTGCATTTACCGTAAGGCTGAAATTTCCATTTTTATCGGTTTGGGTACCGCTACGCCCATCAGAGGGTGAAACAGAAACCGATTCAAGGGGCTGGTCTTTTTCATCAACCACCCGGCCGGTAATTATTCTGTTTTGTGCAGTTGCATGTAGCATAAAAGCTACCGTAACCATTACGGTTAGAAAGAGTTTTCTCATTGCAGAATTTGGTTTAATACGAACAAATATATAGTGGAATATTATATCTCGCTCCAATCACAGACAAGATATTTTTAATAATGCTGCACAATAGAACGGAAAGCCAATCGTTAGGCCGCAGCTTTATCTTTCATAAGGGGCTTATGAATCAGCAATAATAATACAGGAAGAAGCAGCAGATTAGTAATAGTAGCCACCAGTAGCGTAACAGATGTGAGCCAGCCCAATGCAAAGGTTCCGCCAAAGCTGCTCGCACAAAAAATAATAAAGCCGGCAATCAACACCATAGAAGTATAGATGATACTCAGCCCCGTGTGCCGTATGGTGGCACTCACGGCCCACGACACATTATATTTATGTTCTGGCAATACCTGTTTATAATTAACCAGGAACCTAATCGTAATATCAACAGCTATACCTAACGCAACACTAAAAACCAATACTGTACTGGGTTTGAGCGGTACACCTGCCCAACCCATTACACCTGCTGTAACAATGAGGGGCACCAGGTTTGGTATGAGGGAGCATACCAGTATGCGAAAAGATTTGAATAGGTAGAGCATACATACAGCAATGAGCAGGAAGGCCCAGAAAATACTTTCTTTAAGACCGTTAATGATGAAGCGGCTTCCCTCCAGGAAAGTGATACTGGTACCTGTAAGTGTTATCTTATAACTACTGTCAAATAATTGATTTGAGCGGAAGCGAATACTATCCAGTATTGCGGGCAGTTTTTCTGTGCCCACATCTGCCATATTAATACTGATACGGGTGCTTTGGCTATTACTGTCTACAAAAGACCGTAACAGCTTTGTAAAATTATTTTGCGCCTGACTGGCTTTTGAAGGGCGCAGGTACTCAGCTACAAAGGCGCCGTCAAAGCTGTTTGGCAAAAGATAGTTCAATGTATCTCCTTCGTAAAAGCCTTGTTTGGCAAATTTTAAAGCTTCGGCTACACTTAAAGGCCTGGCCATGCTTGGCTGCGAGGCAATATAAGTTGCAAGACTATCTACCCTGCTATATACATTGAGCGCACGCATGCCGGTTAAGCCACGTTTCTTTTTGGTATCTACTACAATTTCAAGCGGCATCACGCCTTTGAAATTCTTTTCAAAAAATTTCAGGTCTTTATAAATGATATCTGCCTTTGGCAAATCATCTACAATCTTACCTACCGTTTTAAGCCGCATAATTCCGGCAACGCTAAATACCACTACCAGCAGCGTGACGATGAGCACCGGCTTTTGGTAATGGAATGCCCAGTATTCAATCTTCTTTAAAAATTGATTGACCCATTTACTTTGCAAATATTTGAGCTGTGCCTTGCCCGGGGTTTTCATAAAACTGAGCACAGCCGGAAGCAGAATAAAGGATACAAAGAAAATAATCATGATGCTGATACCGGCCACTGCGCCAAATTCCCGAAGGATAGCGCTACGGGTAAGTGCAAAAACCGCAAAGCCAATGGCAGCCGCAATATTGCAGAACAAAGTAACCACGCCCATTTTGCTCACCATATCGATCAATGCCATTTGCTTATCTCCACTTTGCTGGTAGGAAGTGTGGTATTTATTCACAAAATAAATACAGTTAGGAATGCCAATAACCACCACAAGTGAAGGAATAAGAGCGGTGAGCAAAGTGATCTTATATCCAAAAAGCCAGATAATACCCAGGCTCCATACTACACCTGTGATTACAACAGCCAGGGATAAAATGGTAGTGCCTATGCTTCGGAAAAAGATAAGCAGGATCAATATGCTGAACAATATTGAGCCGATTAAAAAAAGCTTCATCTCTGCCTGTATCCTGTCTGCTACCCGTGTGCGGATGAGAGGAAGCCCACTCACATGGGTTTCAATACCTGTGCGCTGTGTAAAGGAATCCGTAACATGGCTGATGGCCTCAATTACCCCGGTACGTTCTTTCGTATTGAGGATGTCTTTATTAATGTGCAGGCCCATCAGGTAAGCCTTGGCCTGGGGGTTATACAATAAAGACCGGTAGAAAGGCAGGTTGAAAAAAATTGCGGCTACGCTATCTAACTCAGCCTGGGAATGAATTACCGGCGGAAAAATCCTAACGGCATTAAGGCGTTCTCCTGCACTATCTTTTACTAAATTTACTGCACCTGGCACACTCAGAATATCTTCTACGTACCGGATGTCTTTAAGTTGCTGATGGAGCTGCTGATAAGCTGTAAATGTGGGCAATGTAAACAAACCTGTATCCTGGATACCGATGACGAGCATGTTGCCATCATCGCCAAAAGTTTGCTTAAAAGAAATATAATCCTGGTATTTCGGATTGTCTGTGGGTATGGCTTTAGAAAACTCGTAACTCAATTTAACCTTGCTGGCAAAATAGCCCATCAACCCTGTACTCAATACTAAAAAACTCAACAACCAAATCCTGTTTTTTATTACGAAACGGGCTAACAACTTCCACATAGCATTTCCAAATTTGCTGCAAAGAACGACTATTTCTCATGTTTAGCAATATGAAAAAGCTGGGGCTTTCCTGCAATAATTAACGATTCTTGCTATGCCAGCCTGGTTAACTTTGATTTTAAAACCTGGCGCTATGAACTTTCACAAGGCCTTGATTTGTTCCGGCATTCTTTTTTTTACATCAGCTTTTCTGTTTGCTCAGAGGCTTGAAGTAAGAACAAATAAATCCTTTTATCTCCCCGGCGATACCCTCAGCATTAAGGCATCAAGCAAAGGGTCCAGGCCAATGGCCACCTTATTTATGCTGGCAGAAGATGAGAATGGTGCACAATGGGAAATGAGGTGGCCCATGCTCAATGGCGCAGCAGAGGCAGCTTTGATCATTCCCGATTCTTTTCCTCCAGGATATTACATGTTGCGCTTTACACAACTCCAAAATCTTTTCAGCGTATTTGGTAAAGTGAAAACACCAAAGCAGGTGCAGAAGTTGAACAGTTCTTTGCTCACCGCTTCAGGCGAACTCTATGAACGCACACTGCAGGTAGATAGTGCCGGCAAATTCATCTATCAGAATGTACTCTTTCCGCAGGAAGCCATTATGGTCTTTAGCTTGCCGGAAGACAGAGCGGATGAAGAACTGGACATAGAGATTTCTACAATCTTGGATTCGGTGGTGCTGGCGGCAAAAGATGTAGTGCAGTATGTATACATCGGAAATACAGAACCAGAAAAGCCGCAGCCAGCTTTTGCCCATCCTGAATTTGATGATCGTGTGCAAACCTTACAAGCCGTTACTGTATATGCTGAGCCAGAAAACCTGGGTGAGATTTTTAATAAAAAAGTTCCTTCGCCGCTCTTTAAAGACATCAATGAAAAAGTGATTGATGTGATGAATCCTCAGAATAAATGGGCGCTCAGTGCAATGCAACTCGTAACAAGATATATCCCCGGTATAAGATTTATGCAAGGCATACGGCCCTATGCTACCTGGAGGGGAGATCCTGTATTTTTTTATATTGATGAAATGCGTAGTACTATTGGGCAGGTTGAAGATTTACCTGTACAGGATATTGCCATCATCAAAGCCTTTCCTCCGCCCTTTTTTGGAAACACGCCCGGAGGTAGTGGTGCAGCCATTGCAGTTTATACCCGTCGTGGTACTTTTGAAGCCGGCAATTTTAAGAACGCATTTAAAGTAAAAGGGTA
>DGQO01000001.1:654-1165 GCA_002400445.1 Chitinophagaceae bacterium UBA4412 | reverse complement strand
CCATCAATAGGATTAAGGAGGCTGATTGGGGATTCATTTATCAAAACATATTGAGCGATGTGGTAAAAAACAGCATTGCCATGTTTATGATTGAACTTTTGCAAAAAACCCTGAAACAGCCAGAAGAAAATCCGGATCTTTTTCATTTTTGTGCAAATGCCCTGCAACAATTAGATACAGCCCCGGCAAAGCTGGCGGCGAACTTTGGGCTTTATTTCAGTTTACATCTTGCCGCTTTTTTTGGCTTCCGTTTTAATATAACGGCCACGGATAACGACGCCCAGTTTTTCGATATGCAGGAAGGTATTTTTACAACGGAGCAACCCTCTCACCCTCACTATTTACAAGGTGAAGACACGGTTGCTACGGCAAAATTAATCCGGGTTACATCGCCAGAGCAATTAGAACAAGTACAACTCAATCAACAAAAGCGTAGACAGCTTCTTCTTAAATATGTTGAATTTTATGCGCTGCATATGCCCGAATTTGGCAGCATGAAATCCCTACCTAT
>DGQO01000001.1:0-486 GCA_002400445.1 Chitinophagaceae bacterium UBA4412 | reverse complement strand
TGGTGGCAGTTTGTTTTCTATATAAAGATTGGCATTGGCACATACACACCAGTAAAAGTTTTCATTCGCATGTACAAAATCCATATCCTCCCGGCTGGTAAAAGTGTTGTGTACCGAAATGATTTTGCCGGGCTTCGTTAAGTAGGGTACCCAACTTTGCAAGCTAGATTTTCCTGTGGGCACAAACGCATCTATATTAATTCCAAGCTGTTCGTAGAGCTTTAGAAATCCGCCTTGCTTAGTTTCATACAAAAGATTTTCGTCTGCCGTTTCCTGGTTATGTATAGATACAACCTGCCCGGCAGTAGCATCATTAAGTAGACTAAAAAGTGTTTTAGAAACGGAATAAGCTGCATGCGGTGTAAGGGTGCTGCTGCCCTTGCCAAGCCGGTCTTCAAAAGTACGCAGCACTTGCCTGGCAGCCTCAAGGCGCCGGGTGGCCACAGCATCTACAAAACCGCTGAGCTCAATAAAGTTGTGCCAATG
>DGQO01000050.1:2121-4840 GCA_002400445.1 Chitinophagaceae bacterium UBA4412 | reverse complement strand
TTGCTTACCCTTCCCCCCCCGCTGGTCCATCCGGCCTGTTAGGCCTTGGCCCACGATTTTGCTGCGGCCCATGTTGTGGCCTTCCCTGCTGGCCCCCTTGTTGCGGTGGTCGCTGTGGTCCATCCGGTCGGTTATCTCTTGGCCCACGGTTTTGTTGTGGTCGGTTTCCTTGCGGTGGCTGCTGCGAACCATCTTGTTGCGAGCCATCTTGTTGACGTCCCCGTTGTTGCGGGCCCCGGGGATTACGCTGCTGCCCACGATTTTGCTGCTGTGGGCCACGCTGTTCATTTGGCTGGCCGCCTTGCTGGGCTTGGCCGCCTCTTTGTTGTTGCTGTCCTCTTTGTTGTGGCCTGTTGTCCTGCTCCCGGCTGCGTTCTTTATCCCGGCGCTTGCGGGTGGTTTTTTCCAGGCTCTTTAAGCTGATCTGCCCCACAATATCTGCATACTCTGGTTCTACTTCTTTTGGCTTGCCGGTAATTACTTCAGCCGTTTCCAATACCTCTGGTTTGATGCCTTCCCGGTTTTGTGCTTTAACTTTTTTTACGGTTTCAATGGTAAGCGGATAATGCTTATTGCTATCCGCCATGCTATACCACATCAGGTTTTTAAAAATATCTTTCTTCACTAAAAATGCACGTCCTTTTGCCGTTTCCAGCATGTCTGCATCTGTAGGAAAGAAACGCAGCGCATCTATATAAGTGTCCAGCTCATAATTGAGGCAGCATTTCAAGCGGCCGCATTGGCCACTCAGTTTGGTTTGGTTAATGCTCAGGTTCTGGTAGCGGGCTGCGTTGGTATTTACACTTTTAAAATCGGTGAGCCAGGTGCTGCAGCAGAGCTCCCGCCCGCAACTGCCGATGCCGCCCACTTTGCCCGCTTCCTGCCGGGCACCAATCTGGCGCATTTCTACTTTTACCTTAAACTCGGAGGCGTATAATTTAATGAGTTCTCTAAAATCTACCCGGTCATCGGCAATGTAAAAGAAAGTGGCTTTGCGGCCATCTGCCTGTACTTCCACCTCGGCCATTTTAAGTTCCAGCTTTAGCTGCCGGGCCATGGCACGGCTGCGAATAAGCACCTGCGCTTCCCGGGCTTTATTTTCCTTCATGCGGCTCATATCTGTTTCCGTAGCACGGCGCAGCACCTTCCTCATGTCTGGACTGTGCTCGTCTATCTTGTGCTTTTTAAGCTGCAGCCGCACGAGTTCGCCAGTGAGATTTACCATGCCCACGTCAAAACCGTTTACGCCTTCTACGGCAATCATTTCGCCTTTCTCGTAATAATTGAGGGAACTGTTTTTAAAATAATCTTTTCGGCTGCCGTTATTAAAGCTTACTTCCATAACCCGGCAACTGCTTTCGGGATCGCTAAAAGGCAAATTGGCCAGCCAATCGTACACATTCATCCTGTTGCATCCGCCGCTGGCACAATGGCCATGGCTCTGACAACCTCCAGGAGTGCCGCCATCTTTGGCGGTTCCACAACTTCCACAACCCATATTTAAATGTTTGAACCGGCAAGCCGGCAGATCAATAAATTGTTTTAGAGAAACTGGCAATGGTTCGCTGTGCAGCCTTAGTGGCGTCGAATGCCGATGCTGCGATCGGCATACCGACATTTATCGTCGTTACTCTTGTGCAGCAACAATGCTATGGGCTTTATGGCTGCAATATGCTATTTAAACTACCGCAATGATATAGTTGCCTATTGGTATGCGGTACAAGTGAGTGACACAACGATGCTGCACAATGCTGCTGAAGTTTGTAAATAAAAAACAAATGGTTTGCACAATTTGTGTGGGCCTTTATCAGCAGCCTCCAATTCCTCATCGTACCAAAATTACAGATTTGTTCTTAATAATATGGTAGAGCTTAATGCTAAGGGCATGAAAGAGCATCTTGGCGTTAGCATTTCGTTCTATATGATAGATGGCCTGCTCCAGTTCCTGGCTAATGGCTTCCTGCTGCTCTACGCTACAGAGTTTATTAAAACGCCCTGCAAAATCCTGCACCGTTGTTTGCTCCTCACCGGCTGCAGGCATAAATCGCTGCTGCACGGCCATTTCCAAAATATGAATGAAGTAAGCCAGGAATTGCTTCTGCTTTTCTCTGCCAATCTTGCTGATGCCGTCTATCCATTTGACCTGGGCGGCGGGCCCGGTTTTGATAATACTGTTTAGCCAGTCTCGGAGCAGGAGGTCCCAATCGTCTCCAGCATGTGCTACCTGCTGCAGGGCTTCATGGTAATTGCCTTCACTAAGTGCCGCAATTTGTGCAGCGTTGCGGGGTTCCATTCCAGTTTCTACAAGGGCCTGCTCAATATCTGCGGAGGAGAGCATGGGTATTTTAATCAATTGTGTGCGACTAAGAATCGTGGGTAGGATGAATTCATCATTTTCTGCCACAAATAAAAATAAAGACCCCGGCGGTGGTTCTTCAATGAGTTTTAAAAGTTTATTACCTTCTTTACCCAGCAGTTCGGGCATCCACATGATGAGGATTTTGTAACCAGCCTCAAAACTTTTCAGGCTCATTTTGTGCAGGATGTCTTCACATTCTCTGGAGGTAATGTTTCCCTGCCTGTTTTCTGCTTTGATAAACTGTAACCAATCGTAGTTGTTACCGTACGGCGTGGACTTGACAAATTCCCGCCATTCTTTAATATAATCTGTAGAAATGGGTTTATCTCCCGGTTTTGAAGGAACCGTGGGATATGCGTA
>DGQO01000050.1:0-1985 GCA_002400445.1 Chitinophagaceae bacterium UBA4412 | reverse complement strand
TGTGGCTGCCTGCCCAATGATCTGAGAAAATTGCATGCTGCAAAGTAAAAGAAAAGATATGGCTTGGCTCTCGTCCGTTTCAGCTGCGGAAGAGGCGCTACGAAAATTTTACGAGGTATGTGCACAGGAAAGCTGGAAAGATTTAAGACATCCTGAAAACAAAGAAGCCTGCTACCGCTTTGCTGAGCAGGATAGCAGGCTTATAAAGATATATGGGAGTTACAGTTTTGAAACGATATCGTCGCTCAGGGGTGTTACTTTGCTTGGAAAGTAAGCCAGCAGTTTTCCATGTTCATCAATGAGGAACTTGTTGAAGTTCCATGAAATTTTTGCATCGAGTACACCATTTTTTTCTTTTTGGGTGAGCCATTGGTAAATGGGCGTCATATCATCTCCCTTTACAGAAACTTTTGCGGCCATTGGGAAAGTAACCCCATAGTTTTTTTCGCAGAAGGCTTTGATTTCAGTAGCTGTGCCGGGCTCTTGCCCACCGAAATTATTGGCAGGAAATCCTACAATCACCAACTTGTCCTGGTATTTTTCATATAAAGCTTCCAGGTCTTTGTATTGCGGGGTATAGCCACATTCAGAAGCGGTGTTCACAATTAATATTTTTTTACCCTCAAATTTGGCAAAATCAATAGTGCCGCCTTCCAGGCCTTCTACTTTAAAATTGTAAATGCTTGCAGGCTGTGCCACGGCAGAAGACACGATGGTAGCCGCCTGGCTTTTACCTTCCTGGGGCTGTGCCACACAGGCGATTAGTATAGATGCAACTGCAAAGATCTTTGTCATGGTATTTAATATTTTAATGATTGGATAAAGCAAAGTAAGGCGTTTAAATGTTATTGTTTTTCAAAACAACCCATATCCGGAAGACCTACCGGCCGGGTATGATTGTCCAGGTCAATGCTAACACCTGAAGCGGCTCCTTTGTTCAATGCCGGGGAAAGATTGCTGTTATTAAAATGAAAATCAAAAATGCGTTTGGTTACATCGATACTGTCAAACAGCGGATCTGCATTTCTGAGTGAAGCAAGAAAAGTAACGCCTGCCGGCTCTTGTGCAGCTTTGTAAAGGCATTGTTTAAAACTCACATTAAAGATGGTATTGCCTTGCTTGCCCACCGCAATTTCATTTTCTACAAAACCATTGTCGCCCCAAAAAATGCAGTTGGTAAAATTAGCCACCAGGTCTGCCACAGTGCCTGGCGCAGCAGGATCGTAGTTGGCCAGGCTGAGCACAGGATTTTTATGTAGCAAATAATTGGTGGAATAAGCTGCGGAAGTGCAATGCAGAAATTCGTAATTACCACCTTGCTGTAAAAAGATATTACTGCCGCAATTACTGATGAGTAGGTTTTGTGCGCTGATGCTGCTGTTAGCTGCAAGCAATCCTGCATCGTAAGCATTATCAATGATGCATTGCTGCATTACTAATTTTGGCGTTGCCGTGCCCGAGGGGCCGGTTACTACAAGTGCCTGGTATGCATTTCTAATTTGGGTAAATTGGAGCACATTGTCTTTGCTGCCAGGCCTTAAGTAAATGCCTGGCCAGCTTGCGGGAAAATTTTTGTAAGGCTCATCCAGCCGGTCGCCGGAAAATACTACAGGCCGGGCAACGCTGCCGTTGCATTGCAAACTACCGTAAACCAATAGGGGCGCATCAGCGTGGGCATACATGCGTGTACCTGCATTCATACTGAGGGTTACACCCGGCAGTACCGTGAGGGCACCGAGAATGACATAAGGCAGGCCGTCATCAAAACTGCTGTTGCTGCTGATGACGGCATTGTTTAAAAATCTGGCATTCTGGCCATAGGCTTGCAATTGCACCCAGCGCTGGTTTCCGTTATATTCAATAGCAATACTGTCTGATACCACAAACGGAAGATTTGCCTGGTTGGGATCAATCGTCACTTTTGCAAAAACGTAAATACTATCTCTTGCGGCAATTTCTGTGTTGGCGAGTTTTGTGCTGCTTAT
>DGQO01000210.1 GCA_002400445.1 Chitinophagaceae bacterium UBA4412 | reverse complement strand
AGGGGCGCTTACAATAGATGGATCAGGCTATACAAAAAATGTGGCCTATTATATCATTGCGCATGCGTCTAAATTTATCCCTGCCGGCTCTGCACGCATATCTTCTACAACCATTCCGGGCATAAGTAGTGCAGCCTTTAAAACCCCCAGTGGCAAAAAGGTACTACTGGCGGTGAATGATGGAGCAGCGGCCTTTGGCTTTAATATCAGTTATAAAGGAAAATGGGTTTATATAGTGCTTCCGGCAGGATCTGCAGGCACATTTATTTGGTAAACAAAAGAATTGAATCATGAAAAGAAATACAATGGTTGTAGCCATGGCCTTGCTGGCCTCCTGCACACAAACCACAGAGAAAAAGACTGAAACTGCTCATACAAAGGAAGCATACAATGCCACCGGCAAAAAAGTGCTCGTATATACCACAGCCGATACGGCCAACTATCGGATCACGCTTACGGACACCCTAAGCTTTTCTCCCAAAGCACAACCCCTGGAAAGTGAGATCAGCGTTTTTGTTGATCCCGGTAAAAGCTTCCAGACTTTTTTTGGGATTGGTGCTGCCCTTACAGATGCTTCTGCAGAAACTTTTTATAAAATGCCAAAGGATAAACAGCAGGAGATGCTCAAAGCCTATTTTGATAAAAAGGATGGTATAGGTTATACCGTGGCCCGTACCAATATTAATAGCTGCGACTTTAGCAGTGATATGTACACTTATGTGCAGGATGGCGATAAGGATTTAAAAACTTTCAACATTGCCCATGATATGAAGTTTAAAATTCCTTTCATCAAAGAAGCTGCAGCAGCGGCAGGCGGTAAGCTGGCTTTATATGCAAGCCCCTGGAGCCCGCCAGCCTGGATGAAAGACACAAAAGACATGCTGCATGGCGGAAAATTATTGCCGGAGTTTTATGATAGCTGGGCAATGTACTATACTAAATTTATCAAGGAATATGAAAAAGCCGGTGTACCTGTGTGGGGCNNGCCGAAGAAGAAAGAGATTTCCTGAAAAACCACCTTGGCCCCACCATGGAAGAGGAAGGATTAAAAGACAAAAAAATTATTGTGTGGGATCACAACCGGGATATGATGTACCAGCGGGCTCAAACTTACTTTGACGATCCTGAAGCATCCAAATACATTTGGGGTATTGGCTTCCATTGGTACGAAGACTGGAGTGGCGGCACGCAAATGTTCGAAAACGTTGCAAGAGTGCACCAGGCTTACCCGGATAAAAATATTCTTTTCACGGAGGGTTGTGCGGAAAGTTTTAATCCAACCCGTTATAATGCCTGGTCACTTGGAGAAAGATATGGACAGAGCATGATCAATGATTTTAATAATGGCATGGTAGGTTTCACAGACTGGAATATTATCCTGGATGAAACCGGCGGACCAAACCACGTGGGCAACTTCTGTTTTGCACCTGTGCATGCAGATACCAAAACGGGCAAAGTGATTTATACTAATGCCTACTATTATATCGGCCACTTCTCCAAATTCATAAAGCCCGGCGCAAAAAGAGTGGCAGCTACTGCAAGCCGTAGCCAATTACTCACTACTGCCTTTACTAATGAAGATGGAAAAACGGTGGTGGTAGTCATGAACCAGGGCGATATACGAACTCCGTATAATCTCTGGATTAATGGTCAGTCTGCACAGGCTGTAGCATTACCGCATTCTATGAGCACACTCATTTTTTAAATTAAGTTTATGAAACGCTTGCTCAATCATTATCTGCTCCTGGCACTGTTNNGTTCTTGCTTCCGGTTGTAAAAAGGGCAGTGATCCTAAACCGGTGCCACCGGCACCTACAGCGCTTGTGCTCAACAGCGCCCGTATAGATAATGTTACAGCCAGCAGCGCAGCAATGAATTACAATATTCGGCCAACGGTGAACATTGCTTTAAAATTCAATAATAAAATAGATCGCAGTAGTACCGGGGCAGGCATTACCGTTATGGAAAATGGTAACACGAATGTGCCGGTAAATTTTAATTACCAACAGGGGGATAGTGCAGTAATCATCACNNTCTTCGGCTCCGCTAAAATACCTCACCAGATATATTGTTCAAGCAAGCACAGCACTCAAATCCGCACAGGGCGGTACGTTGAATGCCACGGGAAGCTGGGAACTGCAAACACAAATCGATTCTTCCCGGAAATTTTCCCTCATCAGTGATGATGCCTTGCTCGATCTTGTACAAAGTCAAACCTTTAAATACTTCTGGGACTTTGGACACCCCGTAAGTGGCCTGGCAAGAGAACGAAATACCTCCGGCGATCTCGTAACTTCCGGCGGCTCCGGCTTTGGCATCATGGCCATCGTTACTGCAGTAGACCGGCGTTTCATCACAAGGGCACAGGGGCTGCAGCGCCTGAGAACGATTACTACATTTTTAAAAAACACAGCACAAACATTTCATGGTGCATTTCCACATTGGCTCAATGGAGTCACGGGTGCGGTGATTCCTTTTAGCACAAAAGACAATGGGGCAGACCTGGTGGAAACTTCTTTCCTCGTGCAGGGCTTACTTACTGCACGTCAATATTTTTCCCTGGCAGATGCAGATGAACAAACACTCCGGGCAGATATCAATACGATTTGTAACCGGGTAGAATGGGACTGGTTTCGCAATGGCGGTCAAAATGTTTTATACTGGCATTGGAGCCCCGATTATAACTGGGATATGAACCTGCCCATCCGTGGCTGGAACGAATGCCTCATTACTTATGTGCTTGGTGCTTCTTCTCCCACACATCCCATTAACGCAAGCGTGTATGCAGGATGGAAAGCAGGCGGAAACTTTTTGAATGGCAATACCTACTTTGGGTTTCCCCTTCCGCTTGGGCCTGCACAGGGCGGGCCGCTTTTTTTCTCGCATTATTCTTTCATGGGTATTAAACCCGCTAATCTTACGGATGCCAATGCAAACTATCTCACCCAAACAACAAACCACGCTAAAATAAATTATACCTATTGCCGCAGTAACCCCAGAGACTATTATGGCTATAGTGATAGTGTATGGGGTCTCACAGCCAGCGACATTAAAAATGGGTATACCGCAAGCTCACCCACAAATGATAAAGGCTTTATTGCACCCACTGCAGCCATTGCTTCATTGCCGTTTACCCCGGCAGAATCTATGGCAGCCTTGAAATTTTATTACTATGTATTGGGCGATAAGCTGTGGAAATCTTATGGATTTGTAGACGCATTCTCTTTACATGATTTATGGTTTGCAGATTCTTTCCTGGCCATTGACCAGGGACCTATTATTGTGATGATTGAAAACCACCGCAGCGGACTGCTTTGGAATTTATTTACCAGTTGTCCTGAGGTAAAAACTGGTATGCGCACACTTGGATTCTCTGCACCCTACCTGTAACAAATATGAACTTGATCAGTACAGGGGTTTTGGGTAAAACAGTTCCTCGTTTGCGCCGTATCTTAGCGAGGTTCCCGCTTTGAAGCCATTGATTTATTTATATATAAAATTTATGCTCATGCCAATATCTTCCCGTTTTTTTCTTGCAATATGCTTTACCCTTTTTATGACTGCTACGCAGGCCCAGGAATTTAAAGTAATGAGTTATAACATCCGGCTCGACGTAAAAGCCGATGGCGAAAACAGTTGGGATATGCGCAAAGACAGACTCACCGATTTAGTTAAGTTTTATGCCCCTGATTTTGCCGGCATGCAGGAAGTGCAATATCACCAGCTCCAGTACATCCAAAAAAAATTACCCAATTACGCCTACATCGGTGTAGGAAGAGATGATGGCAAAACCGGCGGCGAGTACTCTTGCATTTTCTATAATAAAGAAAGATTTAAGGCAATCCAAACTTCTACCTTTTGGCTCTCGCCCACACCAGACAGCGTGAGCAAAGGATGGGATGCAGCCTACAACAGGGTATGCACGTACGGACTCTTTAAAGACCTAAAAACAAAGAAACGTTTTTGGGTACTCAATACACATTTTGATCATATCGGAAATAAAGCAAGAGCTGCCTCCGCACGGCTCATTATGCAAAAAATAAAAGAACTGAACACAAAGCATTACCCGGTTATTCTTACCGGCGATTTTAACCTTCATCCCGAAGAAGAACCTATTCAGTATATCAACAGCAATATGAACAATGCAAGAGAGCTTAGTGAGTTCGTTTATGGAAATGTAGATACCTGGAACGCCTTTAAGTTTCACGAAAAACCAACGGGCAATATTGATTATATTTTTGTGAGCAATGATGCACGCATAAAAGTGCTGAGTTTTGCCACCCTCACAGATTCTTATGATATGAAATATCCCTCAGATCATTTTCCTATCATAGCTACTTTAAAATTAAATTGACAAAAGTATGCCTGTGCATAAGCGGGCATTCTGCGGGAAAATAACAACATGAAAATGAAACAAATTTCTTTGGTGAAAATATATGCGGCCCTTATCATGATCATGACGGGCTTCAGCAGCCAG
>DGQO01000085.1:43060-47217 GCA_002400445.1 Chitinophagaceae bacterium UBA4412 | reverse complement strand
TCATCTCACCCATACTGAGCGTAATTACAAATATTGGGTACGATCACATGAATATCCTGGGCAATACTCTACCAGAGATTGCTGCACAAAAAGCAGGTATCATAAAGAAAAATACAGCAGTGGTTATTGGTGAAATCTTACCAGAAACCAGGATTGTTTTTGAAACAAAGGCTAATGAGATGAATGCGCCTGTCCTTCTGGCTCAAAGCCGTTTTATCACCGAATTCCTTGAGCCAACCGGGGGCTTGCTTTTTTGCAATGTAAAAGATACAGAGACCAATACAGTAGAAAATCTGCGGCTTGATTTAAATGGCATTTACCAGGGAAAAAACATTTGCACGCTGCTGGCTGCAGTGGCAGAGCTCAAAAAATTGGGCTACGAGATTCCGGAAACAAAAATGCGGGAAGCTTTAGAACAGGTGAAGCAACTCACGGGCATGCGTGGCCGATGGGATGTAATTGCAGAGAAGCCCACCGTAGTAATCGATGTAGCCCATAATGCCGATGGCATTGCGCAGGTGCTGAAGCAGCTTGCCTGGGAATACCCCACCGCAGGCTGGCATTTTGTACTGGGTTTTGTAAACGATAAAGACCTGGCCAATACCCTGGCAAAACTTCCATCCCAAAGCCATTACTATTTTACCAATGCCCATATTCCACGAGCCATGCCCCATAAAGATTTGCAGCAACTGGCTGAATCTTTTGGTTTAAACGGCAATAGCTTTGATGATGTAAATGAAGCAATCCAGGCGGCAAAAGCTGCAGCGCAGGAAAAGGATATCATTGTGGTATGCGGCAGTTTTTTCATTGCTGCCGAAGTGAATGATTGATCCTTTTTTATTGTTCTGCATCTAAAACCTGGAAAGCATAGAACATGCATAGCGCATGCATGCTCTGTTCAATTTTATTCTGCTCCAGTAAAACCCGAGCGTCTTCAATGCTGTAAAATTTCAATTCAATCTCTTCATTTGGATCGAGGGATTGACCACTCACTTTTCGTCCGCCACGGCATAAAAAAAGCTGGGTGTAATTGTTCAGCACGCCGGGGTTGGCCGCTGTGCTTGCCAGGAAACGAATATCATCAAACTGGTGGCCCGTTTCTTCAAGCAATTCCCGCCCGATGGCCACTTCCGGGGTTTCACCTGCATCTACAAAGCCGCCAGGTAATTCCAGCAGTTTTTTTTGCAAAGGATGACGGTACTGTTCTACAAAAATAACTTTGCCATGCTCTGTTATGGCAAGCGCACATACACTCATCGGCAATTCCACTACAAAATAGGGATCCACTATTTTACCGTCGGGTGTTTTATAAGCATCTTTACGGGCAGTGAAATAAATATGCTTATTGATATATTCGCTTCGCAATATTTCAAAATCTTTCATAGCAATTATTTAATCAATGATTTTATGATCTGCCACAAGCCTGATGTGGGCCACATGGTGCTTGCCATGCCAGGCATACATACCCAGCAAATCCCACAAACTGATTTCCTTCTCATGTTCCGGGTGGTAAATCCTGCGCTGCCATTGCGCTGCTGTAAGGTGCCGTAAAATTTCATGCATCCGCTGATGCACACAATAGAGCAACGTTACCGAAATATTAATGGGCAAATTTTTAGTATCATCCATCTCTGCCCAGGCCACTTCGTTGTAAGGTTTAATGCTGGGCAAATCTTCCGTCAAGCCCAATTTAAACCGGGTATATGCATTCATATGGCTGTCGGCAATATGATGTACCAACTGCTGAATAGTCCAGCCTCCGGGGCGGTAAGGTTGTGCCAGGTGCACAGCATCTAAATTCTCAATGTTGTGCTCCACATGCATGGGCAGCGTTTGAATATCTAACAACCATTCCTGTAATTGCTGCTGGGAAAATGGTTGAGCTATAAACTTGCCAATGGGATATTGAAGTTCATTCATGTCTTAATTTTGCGCTTTAAATTTCCAACTGCATTCTATTTATTCCGAAATCCGGATGGCGAAGCAGGTAGCTGTAAAACTAAACTTTTTTAATGCTTTTAAAACCAGGCATCTTCCCAATCGATAGATGGGCTGCTGTTTAAAAAGCAGGGAAACCTCATGAAACTCTTTGCTATGGGGTCACTTGTTTTTGCTTTTAAGATATTTCCTGGTGAGGATGCCAGACTCTTTCAAATCATGATCGGCCCAGTTACCATTACTGGAGGCAGACTTTCTCAATACAGAGCAGCTCTCCTCCTTATCTGAAACTGACCAGGTAACCCAGGAAATTTTTCTTTCTTCCATCCATCTTATGTAGGCAGCCCATTCTTCATGGTCAATTTTACCATCCCCTGTGGCAGTCATACCAGCAGATTCTGAAACAAATATAGGTAGGCCGCTGGCCAGTGCAGAATCCGTTCTGTCTCTTAACCATTTCTTATGCGTACCTGCATAAAAATGCAGTGTGTACATCAAATTCGAAAATCCTTTGATGGGGTCTGCTGCAGGCAAATGAATATCCTGGTCCCAGTGCGGGCTGCCCACTAATATGATATTGGTAGAATCAATTGCCCGGATCGTAGTAATGATCTCAATAGCGTATGCTTTCACTTCAGGCCATGATTCCTCATCGGGCTCGTTTAAAATTTCGTAAATAATATTTGGATATTGATGATAATTCCTGGCGATCTCTTTAAAAAAAGCCCGGGCTTCTTCAAGTTGAATATTGTGGCTATGCCAATCTACGATAACATAGATTCCCTCCCGGATAGCAGCATCAATCACCGTTTTAATTAATTTTTTGGAGTCATCAGTATTTTTTAAATACCCCTTCTGCGGCTCTATACCCATTGCAGCTCTCACCACATTGCAATTCCATTGTCTATGCAATTCCTGTACGGCACCTGCTGTATAAAATCTGGGTTGAAAACAGCTCCAGCCAAAACTCATACCATTTAAAACGAAAGGTTCATGATGCTCATCCATAAGTTTTGTACCTTTTACATGTAAGGGGCCATGTATTGCAACAGGCTGAGCCTCGGCAAAAGATGCCAGGAAAAGCAACAGGAAGAATGTAAATCTTTTGTTCATTTGCCCTTTCTTTTCTTACCGGTCAACTGGTACATACATGGCAGTTGCTTTTCGAAGAGGGTATAAGGATCTTTGTAAAACTGTAAAAAATCAGGCACACTTGTATGGCCCGGAAAAGGGGCATAATAATGCGTAGGACTTGTTGCATCATTTCGCCACACCAGCACATAACTCAATTGAAGCCTGGCTTCTTTTAAAGACTCTAATAAAACATTTGTCCACCAATGATCGTTTGGAATCGATTCCAGCCCAGTTTCTGTAAAGGCAGCGAGTTTGCCGACTTTAATTGCATAATCTGAAACAATCCTGAGTTTCTTCATGCCAGATGGAATATCGTATTTTCCATCTCTACCCCAGTCTCCGTAATTATCCATACCTACCATATCTACCCATGCATCGCCGGGGTAGCGGGCTAAAAATTCTTCCTCATTTTTAAAATTATTATCCGGAGAAAACGCATAAATAAATTGATGCACCTGGAGGCTATCTCTTAAATAACTTACGGTAAATTTCCAAAGTGAGATAAACTCTTCTCTGCTGCAATGCGCCTTTCCCCACCAAAACCAATCTCCATCCATTTCGTGAAAAGGACGAAAGATCATGGGCACAAGCTTTCCATCACTACCGCGGATAGTTTTTACAAACCGCCCGATAGATTGCAGAATGCCTTTGTATTTTTCATGCTGTGTACCGCCGGGTATAATATATCGCACAGCAGGGAGAGAAATAGAATCTTTCCAATAAAATCCGCCTGCTGAAATAGGATTGGAGAAATGCCAGGAAACGGTGGTTACGCCACCTCGATTGTAGGTAGCTTCTATATTCTTTTTAAGCCGGTTTTCTTCTGCGGCAATTTTATCCGCCGGGCTTCCGGAGAGACCATAAAAATCTACACCAATTACAGCAGGATGAGAATCGGTAACTGATTTTACATCAGACCTGTTTTCGTCGCCCGTCCAGCCATGACCGTACTCCATGGCATGCTGGTGACCAAACAAAATATGCTGTTTAGAAAGCTTGTGCAGGTTCTGGTACAAAGCTTTTGTTTCGGCTGTTGCGGCAGCATCTGTAAGAGTCAAAGGTTGCTGCGCCAGCAAACGGCCACC
>DGQO01000085.1:26675-42997 GCA_002400445.1 Chitinophagaceae bacterium UBA4412 | reverse complement strand
TGCTCACGATATTGCGATCTGTAGTACCCAGATCGTTCTTTTTCCAAACATCCCGCAGGCGGTAAGTCGTCTTATTAAAATCAACTTGCTGCTGAGAAATGCTGTCTGTTATAGGTTTTGCTTTCCAATTAAAATCCAGGGGTATGGGCTTTTGCGATCGGTTTAAGAAGCAGAATGCCCATTCGTCATTGGCCAATGGTTTTACCCAGGTTTCCAGGCTGTCTTTAGTACTCCATACAAAAGATTGAATACCCAGCGAATCCTGGTCTATAGCAATCACTTCCTTGTTGGTTAAAATATCGAGCGTTGCTGCATTCATCTTTCTAAAATCGTTGCCTGCAATCAGCGGCGCTGCCATCATCGCCCATAAAGAAAAATGAGCCCGATCTTCATTTACAGACATCCCGTTTCCTACCTCCATCATATCAGGATCATTCCAATGACCGGGGCCGGCATACTGCCTGATATTCTTGCGCATATCCACAATCTTCATTACACCAAAGGAAGACCAGGTACCATGGTTTTGTTCACAATCAAAACAAGGCCAGATATCTCCCGACACACGCCAGAGATGGCCGAGCGGTGCAGCCCATTCCCAGGGTTGATTGTCGCCCCATTCGCAAAGGCTGAATACAATGGGTTTACCTGCAGCTTTAATGGCTTTGCTCATGGTGCTGTAGGCTTCTTTAGCTGTGATCCCTTGCGTGTTACACCAATCGTATTTTAAGTAGTCGATATTAAGAGATGCATAAAACCTGGCATCCTGGAATTCATATCCTCTTGTACCAGGATAACCGGCGCAGGTAAGAGTCCCGGCACAATTGTATAAGCCGAATTTTAATCCCTTACTGTGCACATAATTGATTAACGCTGGCAGCCCGTTCGGAAATTTTAAAGGATCAGGTACAAGATCGCCGGTTTTTGCATCCCGCTCTTTGGCCATCCAACCATCATCTAAAACGATGTATGCATACCCGGCATCCTTTAGGCCGGTAGATACCATAAGGTCGGCTGTTTCTTTTACCAGCTTCTCATCGATATGGGTTTCAAAAGTGTTCCAGCTATTCCAACCCATGGGCGGCGTTAAGGCCAGCCCTTCAAACTTCTGAGCACTCACTTGCCACACAAGAATAATGGAGAGAGAAAGCGAAATGATTTTTTTAAAGTACATGCGAAATATTTTATGCTTTATAAAATGAAAGGAACACAAACCAGGCACTTGCCGCCTGATGAAATTTTATTTTAGGGAGAACCCTGCCTCTATCACGTCCCTGGAATTACCACCCACAAAAACGGTGAACTTACCCGGCTCCAGCACTAACTTTCCGTCGGCGTCATAAAAGGAAAGTTCCCTGGCTGATATAGCAAAGCGAATTATTTTGCTTTCGCCTGCTTTTAAAAATATTTTTTCAAACCCTTTCAATTCTTTTACCGGTCTCACAATAGATGCCGTTATATCCCGGATGTATAATTGTACAATTTCTTCGCCATCAAATTTGCCGGTATTGGTAAGCCGAACAGAAATCATGAGTGGTTCATTTTTGCGAATGACCGTCTTTTCCAACTCCAGTTTTTCATATTTGAAACTGGTATAGCTAAGGCCAAAACCAAAGGGATATAAAGGTTCATTTGGTGCATCTCTATAACGGCTATACCAATTGCCTGCACCGTCTGTAGCTGTAGGCCTGCCGGTATTGAAATGATTATAGTACACAGGTATTTGCCCTACGGCATAAGGAAAACTCATCACTGTTTTAGCCGATGGATTGTATGTACCATCCAGTACTTCGGCGAGGGCATTTCCATGTTCTGTACCCAGTATCCAACCTTGCAGCAATGCATCTGTAAGCGGTTCAGCCTCGGTTAAAATAAGTGGGCGCCCTGCTGAAACGATGGCTACTATCGGCTTTCCTGTCGCCTTCAATGCTTTAAGTAAAGCAATTTGTCCTTCGGGAATTGAGGGATTGGTGAGTGCACGATCTTCGCCAGCCATTTTACCGCTAAGGCCAATATTTACCACGATTACTTCGGCATCGTTTGCCTGTTTCACAGCTTCGGCAATTAAGTCTTCATTCGTACTATTGTCGGCCAGGTAGCCGCTAGAAAAACGCAGATGGGTAAACCTGCTTTTCATGCCTTCTAAAAGCGTAACGGCATCATCGCTTTTTCCCTGGCCTATCCAGAAATCAAACAGATCATCTTTACTTTGAGCATAAAACCCCACCAGGGCTATTTTCGTTTCCTTCTTTAGTGGAAGAAGCTGATTATTATTTTTTAATAACACTACCGATTTGGTAGCAGCTTCTTTGGCTAGTAATTTATGCTCCGCAGTAAACAAAGTATTTTTTTCTCTTTCTTCATCGCTGAACTTATATGGCTCCTCAAAAAGACCCATCTTAAATTTTGCCATCAGTATCTTTTCTACCGCTTCATCCAGTTGTTTAATGGTAATTTTTCCTTCTTTTAAAAGTTCGGGCAGGTACTGCACACTCACTTTGCCTTCCATATCCATCATACTTCCTGCTTGCAGTGCTTTAAGTGCAGCATCTTTGCCATCGGCAGCATATCCATGGGCGATCATCTCCCCAAAAGAATTCCAGTCGCTCACTAAAAATCCGGTGAAGCCCCATTGCTTTTTCAAGACATCGTTTATCAAAAATTTATTGGCGCTTGCAGGCACGCCTTCAAAAATATTAAATGCGTTCATTACGCTTGCGGCACCCGCATCTACGGCAGCTTTGTAAGGAGGTAAATATTTATTGAATGCCTGCACCCGGCTCACATCAACGGTATTGTATTCCCGCCCGCCTTCTACCGCACCATAGGCTGCAAAATGTTTTACGCAGGCCATTACATGTGTATTGTCTTTGAGGCTTCCCTGGAATCCTTTAACCCGGGCTGCAGATGCAAGCGAGGCAAGATAAGTATCCTCACCTGCGCCTTCCATCACCCGGCCCCAGCGTGGGTCATTGCTGATATCGCACATGGGAGCAAAAGTCCAGTGAATACCGGCGGAAGCAGCTTCTCTTGCCGCAACCGATGCNNAAAAATAAGCGGAATGCCCAGGCGGCTTTTCATAGCCTCTTCCTGAACAGCCCTGGTATCTGCAGCGCCCACCACATTGAGCATGGAACCTACTTTGCCAGCCTTTACCAAAGCTCGTTTTTCTTTTTGCCCGGCATCATTTAAAGCCGGACCTGTAAATGCACCCCCATTTAATTGGTTGAGTTGACCCGCCTTTTCCTGCGGCGTCATTCGGCTAAGCAAATCTTTTACCCGTTGCTCCAGGGGAGCTTTTGCATTTTTATACATTGGATTGCTTTTATCATTTTGTGCATAAGCAAGAAAGTAAAGCGTGAGCAAAGCGAACAATAAAATCGCAGGCTTCATAAGTATTCAATTTGGCAAGCATGAATAAAGTTAGTTCTCTATAGATTTTATGCTATAGTACAAGTAAGTGATTAAAGTTAAGTGCTCGCTTCCCTTTATAATGATGATAATTTAGCGTTCTATGATACTGTATTAGCGTTAAAGTGAAGAATGCTACCTGCGTGCGGAAACAGGTAAGGATATGCTACTCATTGCAGGAATGGAAAATGAAAATTTTTAGCTGTAGCAGGTATCTGTTTAAAAGATTTTTAAAAGATCCAGTTACCCTCTCATTTTGTCGATTCCGGATTTGCTTTGCAGTTAAAAGGAATCTTACTTCAAAAACCGGAAGTGTTCAACATAGGAAATCTTCCCATAAAAAAAGCCATTTTCACAACTGCTGTTGGGAAAATGGCTGCGGTTTAAATATTTTTAATTTTCCAGGAATTTCTGCCCAGCCCTAATTAGCTGTAGGCTTCACCTCTAACAATTCAATATCAAAAAGTAGTGTGGCTCCGCCGGGGATTTGCGGTGCACGACCCATATCGCCATAAGCAAGGTCTGAAGGAATGGTTACTTTCCATTTGGAACCCGGCGTCATTAATTGTAAAATTTCCGTCCAGCCCCTGATGACCTGGTTAAGGCCAAAAGTGGCCGGTTCACCCCTNNGGGTTTCACACCTGTTGGATCACCCGCAGTAATCACCTCGTATTGAAGGCCATTTGGCAGCACAGTAACACCAGGTTTTTTTGCCTGTTCCTGGCAAAACAATTTGCCTTTCTCTTTCTCAACATTGGTTTTCTTCATGGCAAATTCCTGCAGCTTCTGCTGAAGGGTCATATTCGCCTGCTCGTCTGACATCAGGGAAGGTTTATTATTCAATTGATCTTCGATGGCTCTTTGCAATAAAGCACCATTAATTTTAGTAACGCCTTGCTGCTTCATGCTCATGGCAATACTTGCACCTGCGGCATAACTAAAACTATCAACACTGTTTTTTAGAATGGGCGTCGCTACTATTTTTTTAGCAGGATTAACGGCAGGTTTTGCGACCGGTTTTTTTGTTTGTGCAGTTGTGGATGTTACTGCGGCGGCGGCCAGTAAAATAAGGGCCATTTGCTTCATCATTGCGTGGTGATTTTTTGAAAAATAATCTGCAAATAAAAGCACTTTTATTCATCCCGCATCTCACGCCCTGTTAAATGTATAAAAACATCTTCCAGGTTAGCGGCTTTTACCTGCTTTGGCCGCTCAAAGCCCGTGGCTACCAGTTCGTCTATCATTTTATCCGGGGAATCCAATTTAATAATTTTGCCTTCATCAATGATGGCAATACGATCGCAAAGCTGCTCTGCTTCATCCATGTAATGCGTGGTGAGAATTACGGTGGCACCATTGTTCCGGATATCTTTAATAAGATCCCAGAGATTACGGCGGGCTTGCGGGTCTAAGCCAGTAGTGGGCTCATCTAAAAACACAATCTTTGGTTCATTGATCATCGTGGTAGCAATAGAGAAACGCTGCTTTTGCCCTCCACTTAATTCCTTGGTTTTATTTTTAGCCTTGTCCTGGAGATTTACCCTGGCAAGCAAATCCATAGCATCTACCTTTTTGTTATATAATCCACCAAACAAGCTGATCAATTCCAGCAAAGTGAGGCTTGGATAAAACCCGGAAGTCTGCAATTGAACACCGATAATTTTCTTAATCTCACCCGGATCTTTATCAAGATCGAAACCATCTACAATAATCTTTCCTGCGGTTTTGGGCCGCAGGGTTTCTATAATTTCCAGCGTGGTGCTTTTGCCAGCACCATTCGGACCAAGCAGTCCAAAGATTTCGCCTTTGTACACATCAAATGACAAATCTTTTACAGCTTTGAAGTCGCCATAATTTTTACAAAGCCCTTGTACGGAGATAATCGTTTCCTGCATAATTATGATACTGATTTTTCTGTTTGATTGAGATAAGTGGCTAACTCTTCCATCATGAGCCGGCTGCCGGTAAAAAATGCAGTGCGCTGGTGCAGTTCAGTGGGTATGATATCTAAAATGCGCATGTGACCATTAGTGGCCACACCCCCGCCCACTTCGAGGATAAACGCAAAAGGATTACACTCGTACATGAGCCTTAGTTTTCCTTTGGGTTTATCCTTAAGCGCAGGATACATAAAGATTCCACCCTTAATGAGATTGCGATGCACATCACTTACCATGCTGCCAATATAGCGCTGCGTGTAAGGGCCACCGTTGCTGCTGTCCTTTTTCTGGCAGGCGGTAATGTATTGCTTCACGCCTTCTTCATACTGGAAAAAGTTTCCATGATTTACAGAATATATTTTTCCTGCTTCCGGGCATTTAATATCCGGGTGGCTTAGTGTAAACTCCCCGATAGATTGATCGAGGGTAAATCCATTAATACCACGGCGGGTAGCGTATACCAGCATGGTAGAAGATCCGTAAATGATATAACCGGCGGCCACCTGGTTTTTACCTGGTTGCAAGAAATCTTCTTCCTGTGCCGGTTTCCCAAGTTCACTTACCCGCTTGAATACACTGAAGATGGTGCCGATAGAAACATTTACGTCAATATTACTGCTGCCATCCAGCGGGTCAAAGAGACAAACGTATTTTGATTTGTTACTTGTCTCATCGTCAAATACCGTGATCTCATCCAATTCTTCACTACCAATACCGGCACAACTAATGCCATGGCGCAGTACGCCTACCAATTGATTATTAGCAAACACGTCCAGCTTCTTCACTTCTTCTCCCTGCACGTTCATAGACCCGGCATCGCCAAGGATATCTACCAGGCCTGCTTTATTCACTTCCACATGAATTCGTTTTGCCGCCAGGCCTATATCCCGCAGCAGGCTGGAAAGTTCGCCGGTGGCCAGCGGAAATTCCCGCAGTTGCTGAATCGTAAATTCGTCGAGCGTCTGGACTTTTCTATTGATAGCCATAAAGAATTCGTTTTTACATTTTAGCAAGTAAATTTGCAGATCAAAATAAGTCTTCACTCAAAATTCGTGATTTAAAACAAGGGCTAAACGTTTTTTTTTCACCACAGCAATCGGCATGAAAGTTTTCAAATTTGGCGGGGCAAGCATCAGTAACCCGGAGCGGATTAAAAATGTGGCCAATCTGCTGAAAGACCACAGATCCACAAAAACACTTATCGTTATTTCTGCTATGGGCAAAACCACCAACGCCCTGGAAAAAGTGGTAAAAGCGTATTTTGATGGCGATAATGAAACTGCATTAGCGCTTTTTCAGCAGGTGAAAGATAATCATTTAGACCTGGTAAAGTACCTGATTACGCTGCGCTGGCAGGCAGCAGAAAATCAACTCAAAGACTTTTTTACGGAAGTAGAATGGATGTTGCATGATAAACCTGTGCGGGATTACGATTATTACTATGACCAGGTGGTATGCTGCGGAGAATTGCTGAGCAGCAGCATTGTGGCCACTTACCTGCAGGAAGAAAAATTGAATGTAAAATGGATAGATGTTCGGGATATCATAAGAACGGATGACAATTTTAGAGATGCGAGTGTAAACTGGGCCTATACTGCAGATCGGGTGCAGCAAGATGTGCAGCCTCTTTTTGATACCTATGATATTGTAGTAACGCAAGGTTTTATTGCGGCTACCGATGAGAATGAAAGTACCACCCTGGGTAGAGAAGGCAGTGATTATAGCGCCGCTATTTTTGCAAATTTGCTACCGGCCGAATCAGTAACCATTTGGAAAGATGTACCAGCCGTAATGAGTGCCGACCCAAAAGAATTTGCGGATGCTGTGAATATACCGGCCCTTACTTACACCGAAGTAATTGAAATGGCTTTTTACGGCGCACAGGTCATTCACCCCAAAACCATCAAGCCTTTACAAAACAAAAAAATTCCACTGCTTGTAAAAAGCTTTCTTGATCCGGAACTTCCGGGTACCATCATCAGCAGTGAGCCTGTGCGCAACCTACCACCCGTTATTGTAGTGAAACAAAAGCAGGTGCTCATGCACTTTAAAAGCAAAGATTTTTCTTTTGTGGAAGATAAGCCGATAGCATCGCTGCACCGGTTATTTACGGAGCTTAAAATGAAACCCAATCTTACGCAAAACACAGCCATCTCTTTGCTTTGCTGCTTTGATGATCACCCGGAAAAAATAGACAGCCTTGCTGGAGGCGCCGCCGAAATTTTTGACGTAGTGCTGGAAAAAAATCTGGAATTGCTCACGGTGCGTCATTACGATGAAGCCACGATGGCCAGGCTCACGAAAGACAGGATAATTGTATTGGAACAGCGTACAATGGTTACGGTGCAAATGCTGATGCGCCAGGCTTAGTGCATCACGTATTCTCCCCTGGTATTGATGAGGATTACGGGCAGTAATTTCTTTTGCTCAAAAAATTCATACACGTTTTTCAGGCGGTTGTTAAATGCCAGCAGTGCAGGATTATCTTTTGTGATATTTTCCAGGTACTCCGCAGACTTCTTATTGTTATATCGAACAGGAAACACATGTACCGGAATAAAATCCTGCGTTTCCTGCGCACGCACTGCACTGGCAATGATAAAAACTTCTTCCATCGGTACATCGCTAATGGGTATACAACCCGTAGAAACACAATTACCGTGAATATAAATAGCGCTGCCGGGGCGTGCCGCATCGCTTAAAATTTTATCTGAAGCATTTGGATAGTTAATGCCAAGGGAAAGATGATAAGCACTGTTAGGGTTAAATTCATTGATGTAATAAAAACCTTCAGGCACCTGGTAATCTCCCTCCATTCTCTTGGGGCCCATAGAGCCACTCTGCATGCAAACTTTATACGTTTTAAAAAGCTTGAAAGGCTCTTCAGGACTGCCTTTTACCCAAAGTTCCAACTGGCGGTCGTACTTAAATGAACGGACGTACATTTCTGCGGGTGGCCAAACGAGGTTTTGCCGGTCAAACTGACGTTTTACAGAATCTTCCATCCGGCTATAAACATCAGCCAACTTGCCAGAACTTTTACGAATATCTGTTGAAGGTTGCGCTGCTACTGTAATGGAGAAGCATGCGAGGAAAAAAAACAAACCTAAAGAGAAAAGGCTTTTCATCAAAAAAATTTGGGGGTTACAGGTTTCAACGTAAAAATATCAAGTTTATTGAAAAAGGGCATGTTAAAAGTGAGCCAACAGATTATTGAATACAACTCTTCGCATTCAAAAAATGTATGATTTTAGCCATCCAAAGTTAAGTAGGGTTACAAATTACCACGGGCATCCTGCTCCCGCTCCAGCGCTTCGAATAAGGCCTTAAAATTTCCTTTACCAAAACTCTTTGCACCTTTGCGCTGAATGATTTCAAAAAAAACGGTGGGCCTGTCCTGCACAGCCTTGCTGAAAATCTGCAACAAATATCCTTCATCATCCCGGTCTATTAATATTCCCAATGCTTGTAGGGGCGCAAGGTCTTCGTCAATGGTTCCTACCCTATCCAGAACATCTACATAATAACTTGCCGGAATCTTTAAAAATTCTACACCCCGATCCCGCAGATTGGTCACCGTTTCTACGATATTGTTAGTAGCTATGGCCACATGCTGCACGCCTTCGCCATTATAAAAGTCAAGGTATTCTTCCACCTGGCTTTTCTTCTTGCCTTCGGCGGGTTCGTTAATCGGGAATTTTACATAACCATTTCCATTGCTCATCACCTTACTCATGAGTGCACTGTATTCAGTGGAAATATCGCTGTCGTCAAAACTTAGAATATTGCGAAAGCCCATCACATCCTGGTAAAACTTTACCCAGGGGTTCATTTGATTCCAGCCCACATTGCCTACACAATGATCTACATACAGCAGCCCGGTTTCTGCAGGATTGTAGTGAGATTCCCATTTTACAAATCCTGGCATAAATATGCCCTGGTAATTTTTCCTTTCGATAAATAAATGCACGGTATCGCCATAAGTGTGAATGCCACTCATCACCAGTTCGCCATTTTCATCTTTAAGCGTTTGTGGTTCCATGTACGTTTTGGCTCCACGTTTCTTTGTTTGCTGCCAGGCATCTGCAGCATCATCCACTTTGAGCGCAAGAAATTTTACACCATCACCATGCTTGTAAATATGATCGGCAATTTCATTATCGGTTCGCAAGGGAGTGGTGAGCACAAAGGTGAGTTTGTTCTGCCGGATCACATAGCTTGACCGGTCTTTTACACCCGTTTCCGGCCCGGCATAAGCCAGTGACTGGAAGCCAAAAGCGGTTTTATAATAATGAGCTGCTTGTTTAGCATTGCCCACATAAAACTCCACGTAATCTGTACCGTGCAGGGGCAAAAAATCTTTAACTGCTGTAGCCTGTTGCTGTAAATTGTCTGTAGATGACATCATTCATTTTTTGAAGTTGAAAAGAATTGCAATCAGTCGCCTTCCCGTAAAGTTTAAATTAATGCAAATGAAAGGCGAAAAATTATGCGCAGTGGCGGAATGCGTCTTTAAAATAAAAGTTAACCCACCGTACTACGAATGAGCGCCTGCGTACCCTTTATCCATGGCTAGCGTGCACATGAGCATTGTATAAGCCTTTCTTTTATCGGCAAAGATTTTATGAGGATAATCTGGCTGCATGCAAAACAAAGATAGCAAAATCGGATTCGCTTCTCAGGCAGTATCTATATTTGCGCAATGAAAAAAGCAGGTATCCTCGGCGGCGGACAGTTAGGACGAATGTTGCTGCAGCAGGCAGCCAATTACCCGGTAGAAACCTGGGTGATGGAAAATGATCCGGAATGCCCCGCAGCGCATCTTTGCCATCACTTTGTGCAGGGCGATATTACAAGCTTTGATGATGTGTATGCCTTTGGCAAAAACCTGGATGTGCTTACGATTGAAATAGAGTCGGTAAATGAAGATGCCTTACAAAAGCTGGAAGAGGAAGGCGTGAAAATTTATCCTCGCCCGGCGGCGCTCAAAATCATCAAAAACAAAATGCTGCAAAAGGCATTTTATAAAGCGCATCAAATTCCTTCCAGTGAATTTGTAATAACGGAGCGCCGGGAAGATTTGCAGCAACATGCTTACCTCCTGCCGGCCGTGCACAAACTGGCCATGGGCGGCTACGATGGCCGGGGTGTGCAGGTATTAAAGCAAGCCGCCGATTTTAAGCTGGGATTTGATGAATTATCTGTGCTGGAAAAAATGGTAGAAATCAAAAAAGAAATTTCTATCATCATTGGTATTAATGAGGTTGGTCAAACCGCTATTTATGAACCTGTAGATATGGTTTTTGATCCTGCGCTTAACTTGTTAAGCTACCAGGTGAGCCCGGCACAACTGCCGGAAAAAGTATTATGGAAAGCTGAGGCCATGGCACTGGCTGTGGTGCGTGCTTTAAAAAGCCCCGGCATTTTTGCAGTGGAATTGTTTACAGATTTTGCAGACAATGTGTGGGTAAATGAAACAGCGCCACGGGTGCACAATAGCGGACACCACAGTATTGAAGCTTGCTTCAGCAGCCAGTTTGATATGCTATGGCGTATCATGTTAGATTATCCCCTGGGCAATACAGAGCACATTATGCAAGCCGCCATTGTAAACCTGCTTGGCGCAGAAGGCTTTACTGGTCCCGTAAAATATGAAGGCCTGGAAACGATATTGAAAATGGACAATGTGTTTGTACACTTATATGGGAAAACACATACCAAGCCTGGGCGTAAAATGGGTCATATTACTATCCTAAGTAATGAAAAACAAGAGCGCTTACACAAAGCGAACCTTATCAGGGAAACGCTGTTTGTAAAATCGATATAATTATTGTTTAAGATACAGGCCCTGCCTCTTATACTTTTGTGCATATTGACTGTATTTTATCACTTAAATTTGCCCCTTACCTATTAACGAAATAAATATTTGTGCGACGTTTAATTGATTCTCTCTTCCCTGTATTTCTCTTGATTTCGCTTGCTGTATTCAGCCTGAACGCATGCGGTAAAAAAGACAAAAAAACTGCCGACGAGGGGCGCCCGGCAGGCCCGCCCGTATCTAAAGTAGATGGCTACGTTGTAAAAACAATGGCCATAGCAGACAACCTCGAATTGCCCGGTACGATCATCGCAAACGAATCGACCGAAATTCATCCGGAAATTTCAGGCAGACTGGTTTACCTCAATATTGCCGAAGGCAAAACTGTGGGTAAAGGCACACTCCTGGCCAAAATTTACGACCAGGACCTGGTAGCACAATTGAATAAATTAAAAGTGCAGGTGCAGGTAGCTGAGCAAACTTCAAAACGTTATGAAGAACTGCTTAAAATCAATGGCATTAGTCAGCAGGAATATGACCTTGCCAAACTAAGCATCAATAACCTGCTGGCAGATATGAATATTGTAAGAAGCAATATCATGCGCACAGAAATCAGGGCGCCTTTTAATGGCACCCTCGGCTTGAAAAATATCAGCCCTGGCGCATTTATCACGCCTCAAACCGTAATCACAACCATCAGGCAAAATAGCCAGCTAAAGCTTGACTTTGTATTACCCGAAAGATATAGCAGTAAAGTAAAACTTGGTCAACTCGTAAGCTTTACACAGGAAGGCAGCGACAAACATTACAATGCCCGAATTATTGCAACGGAGTCGGGCGTGCAACTGGACAACCGTAGCCTTTCTATTCGCACTTTAATCACCAATAATGATGGCAAACTTTTTCCCGGCCAATTTGTAAAAGTGAAAACATCTTTTGATCCTGATGCGGAAGCCATTATGATACCATCGCAAGCGGTAATACCACAAGCCCGCGGAAAAAAAGTGGCTGTGTACAATGGCGGCATTGCCTCCTTTGTAGATGTAGTTACTGGCATGAGAGATTCTTCCAAAGTGCAAATCACCAGTGGACTTAAAGTGGGTGATACCATCATTACCACCGGCCTCATGAGTTTAAAGTCAGGTGGAAACGTGCAATTAAACCAGGTAGAAAAATAATTTTCAAGGAACAAAAGGCGCAGGCTTGATCAGTACGTAACCAGGCAGCAGCGCTATTTAATACAGGAAATGAATTTATCAGAATTTAGTTTACGGAAACCCGTTTTTGCGATTGTACTCAACATTGCCATTGTGCTCTTTGGCTCTATTGGGTATAAATTCTTAGGCGTAAGAGATTATCCTGCCCTCGATCCACCGAATATCAGCGTGCGCACTTCCTACCCGGGTGCCAATGCGGAAATCATTGAAACGCAGATAACAGAGCCGCTGGAGAAATCGGTGAACGGCATTGCTGGAATCAAGAATATCACTTCCCAAAGTTCGCAGGGAAGCAGCAGCATCTCGGTAGAATTTAACCTTGGTATCAACCTGGAAGAAGCAGCCAATGATGTGCGGGACAAGGTTTCGCAAGCACAGCGCTCTTTACCTACTGACCTGGAAGCTCCGCCCGTGGTGAGCAAAGCAGACGCAAGTAATGACCCGGTGATCATCTTGTTATTACAGAGCAGCAAGCGAAATTCTTTGGAGATTACCGAATATGCTGCCAATAACCTGGTAGAAAAAATTCAAACGGTGAGTGGCGTGAGTAGTGTGGCTATTTGGGGCGAGAAAAAATATGCCATGCGTATTTGGTTTGACCCTGCCCGCTTGAGTGCCTATGCGCTTACACCGCAGGATGTTCAATCTGCATTAATTCGGGAGAACGTGGAATTACCTTCAGGTAAAGTAGCCGGTGACGCCACCGAACTTGGCATTCGCACGTTTGGCAAATTGAACACCGAAGAAGAATTTAATAACCTGATTGTAAAAAATGTGGGCGGTGCAGATATTCGCCTGAAAGATATTGGCGAAGCTGTGCTGGGCCCGGAAAACGAAGAGAGTGTACTCAAAGAAAGCGGCGTACCCATGATTGCCGTGGCCGTTATTCCNNCACCTGGAAGTTTCCTCAGATCAAACGACGAATATTCGAAAAAGTATAAGCGAGGTAAAAGAAACCCTGTTGATTTCATTCACGCTTGTGGTTCTGATTATCTACCTCTTCTTCCGGGATTGGCTCATCGCTATACGGCCCCTTATTGATATTCCCATATCACTAATCGGTGCATTTTTTATCATGTACCTCAGCGGTTTTACCATCAATGTACTTACGTTGCTGGCTATTGTATTGGCTACTGGTCTTGTGGTAGATGATGGTATTGTCGTCACGGAAAACATCTATAAAAAAATGGAAGCGGGAGTACCCAAATGGCAGGCAGCAAGGGATGGTTCCAAAGAAATTTATTTTGCCGTAATTGCTACATCCATCACCCTGGCAGTGGTATTTCTTCCCATCATTTTCTTAGAAGGATTTGTAGGGAGGCTTTTCCGGGAGTTTGGAATTGTGGTGGCCGGAGCGGTGCTCATTTCGGCTTTTGTAAGTCTCACGCTCACACCGGTACTTAACGTGTTCCTGAGCCGCAAGAAATTTAAACACTCTGGCTTTTACAATGCCACTGAACCTTTTTTCCGGGGCATGGAAAATGGCTATCGCAGGCTGCTCACCAGCTTTATGAAAGTGCGGTGGATTGCCTGGCCCACCATTGTTGCTTGTTTTCTCATCATCTTTTTAATAGGCAGAACGCTTCAGTCTGAGCTGGCGCCCATGGAAGACAAAAGTAGTTTCAGGCTGCAGGTATCTGCACCGGAAGGCACGTCTTATGATGCCATGGATAAATACATGGACCGTATTGTAAACTTTTTGATTGACTCTGTTCCGGAAAGGAAATATTTGGTGAGCATGACGGCGCCTGGCTTTTCTGGTTCTGGCTCTGCTAATTCAGGCTTTGTGAGAATGGCGCTCACAGAACCCCATGAACGCAAACGAAGCCAGCAGGAAATTGTGAGTTGGATTAATAAAAGACTCCCCAAATTTAATGATGGGCGCTCCTTTGCTATCCAGGAACAAACCATACAGGTAAACAGGCGAAGTGGCCAGCCTGTGCAATTTGTAATTCAGAATACAGATAATGACAAGCTGCGCAAGGCGCTGCCCCGTATGCTGGATGCAGCCAACAAAAGCAAAGTGTTACAAGGTGTAGATGCCGATCTGAAATTTAATAAACCTGAAATACGTATCACTATCGACAGGCTTAAGGCAAGTGAACTTGGTGTGAGTGTGCGGGATATTTCTCAAACGCTGCAGCTCGCCCTTAGCAACCAGCGATTGGGGTATTTTACAAAAGAAGGAAAACAATATTCTGTATTGGGCCAGGTAGAAAGAATTGACCGGGATGATCCTAATGATCTCAAAAATATTTATGTAACCAATCAGCGGGGTGAGTCTATTTCGCTCATTAACCTGCTGAATATTTCTGAAGACGTAACACCACCTACGCTATATCACTTTAACCGGTATAGGTCGGCCACCATCAGTAGTGGCCTTGCAGATGGTGAAACCATCGGCGATGGCATAAAGGAAATCAGGGCGATTGCCGATACTGTGCTGGATGCAAGTTTCACCACGTCTCTTTCCGGTGCTTCAAGAGACTATTCAGAAAGCTCCGGCAATACCTATTTTGCTTTTATTCTTGCGCTGGTACTCATCTACCTGGTATTGTCTGCACAGTTCGGAAGTTTTATTGATCCGTTTACCATCATGGTTACCGTGCCATTAGCACTGGCAGGTGCAGTACTCACGCTTTGGCTTTTTGGCCAAACGCTCAATATCTTTTCGCAGATTGGGATGATCATGCTCATAGGGCTGGTAACCAAAAATGGAATTCTCATTGTTGAATTTGCCAATCAAAAACAATTGGCAGGTGAAACTAAAATAAGGGCGGTAATTGATGCCTCCGTAGCCAGGTACCGACCGATTTTGATGACAAGTTTAGCCATGTCGCTGGGCGCACTTCCCCTGGCACTTTCGCTGGGAGATGCTGCCACAAGCCGTATTCCGCTGGGTGTGGTAATTGTAGGTGGAGTAATGTTCTCCCTCCTGCTCACCTTATTCATTGTACCGGCTGTTTACTCTTTCCTTTCCACCAAAAAAACCATAAGCCAGTTGGATACGATGCCTGCTGCCGCTGTACCTGACGATAATTTTTTGCATAATGATGAAGTGTAAATTGATTTTAATTTCATGGCTCTGCCTCGGCATGATGAAGAGCCAGGCACAGGAACTGCTTACCGTAGAGCAAGCCGTGGCTGCTGCTATGAGCAACAACTATGATATTCAGTTGGTAAAAAATGATTCTGTAATTGCGTCACTTAACAATAGTTACGCCTACACAGCTTTTCTGCCCACCGCCAATGCCACTGCAGGAGTGATATTCAATAATAATAATACCAAACAAAAATTAGCGGATGGGTCGGTGAAACAGCGAAGTGGCCTGAAGTCCAGTAACGTGGCCAGCGCTGTAAACCTTAATTGGACTGTGTTTGACGGTTTGAAAATGTTTACTACCCGTAAGAAGCTGGCAGAAATTGTAACCCTGGGAGAGCTCAATATTAAAAACCAGGTAAACAGCACAGTGGCAGACGTAATTAATACTTATTACAATATTGTGCGGCAGAAGCAACAACTTAAAGCCATTGAAGAACAAATGCGCCTGAATGAAGACCGTGTAGAACAAGCACAGAAAAAATTGACAGTGGGCCTTGGTGCCAAGCCAGAATTATTACAGGCCAAAGTAGATCTGAACGCACAGATAGCCTCAAGACTGAAACAGCTCACCCTCATTGAGCAACTCAAAGAGCAATTGAATGCACTGATGGTGATGGCCCTGGATACCCGTTATGAAGTGGAAGACAGTATTCCTTTTAAAAACGACCTGATAGTTACAGATATCATGGCTGCTGCAGAAAGCGGGAACCCGCAATTGCAAGTTACGCAGCAGGATATTCGCATTGCCGGCCTCACTTTAAAAGAGCGCAAAGCAGAGCGCCTCCCTACGGTAAATTTCAACAGCGCTTATAATTTTTCAAAAACAGATAACCAAA
>DGQO01000085.1:23889-26641 GCA_002400445.1 Chitinophagaceae bacterium UBA4412 | reverse complement strand
CTGGCAGATTAATGTAGCCATCAATAATGCATTTAAAAATTATGAACTCGAGCGTAAAACGCTGCAGTTAGAGGAAGAAAATATTGTTTTGGCCAAAGAAAATGTGTACATCGCTTCCGAGCGGCTGCGCCTGGGCGTTACCTCCTATTTAGAATTACGGGAAACACAAAAGAGCCTTGAAGACGCTTATAACCGTCTTATTGCAGCAAGGTACAATAGCAAATTGGCCGAGACAGATTTACTAAGACTGAAGGGCGCATTCGTACGTTAATGACCTTCGTTTTTTTACTTGCTAAAATTGCTGACCTTAGCAGTGCTGAATTTATATTCTTCGCCTTCATTTAATTTTTATGAACCCACTTGTTGGTATCATTATGGGCAGCCAGTCTGACTTGCCGGTAATGCAAGCCGCCGCCGATTTTTTGCAACAAATGAATATTAATTTTGAAATCACGGTGGTATCTGCCCACCGCACGCCGGAGCGCATGCGTAGTTATGCAACCACCGCAAGAGAAAGAGGAATAAAAGTGATTATAGCCGGTGCCGGCGGTGCAGCTCATTTACCCGGCATGGTAGCAGCCTACACTATTTTACCGGTAATTGGTGTGCCGGTAAAATCGAGCAATTCTATGGATGGCTGGGATTCTGTACTATCAATCCTGCAAATGCCGAATGGTGTGCCGGTGGCAACGGTAGCTTTGAATGCCGCAAAAAATGCCGGGATATTAGCAGCGCAAATTCTGGCCACTTCAAATGATGCCCTTGCATCACAATTGAAAATCTATAAGCAGCAGTTGGAAGATGAAGTACTGGCTATGGCTGCAAAAATCAACAACGGAGTTTAATGCACCACGCCCTTGATCACTTCTTTTAAATGAAAAAATTCTACCCTGGCCTGGTTCACATTGAGCCATTCTTTTGACGCTACGCTACGGCTGCGACTATGCAGCTCGTCCAGTATTCTGTCCAGGTTTCTCACCACAAGATGCCCGTTTACGTTATTTTTTTTCAATGTGCGCATGGCAGTGCTCACCAGTATTTCCACCGCCTCAGGAGAATCTGCCAGGGCAATTTCATCTACGAGTTTCGTTCTGAATTCTTCTGCTTCCTGTGTCATAAATTTCTTCATTTAATGTTTAGGTGCAGGTACAGTTAAAAACAGGCCGATCACCGCCCTATAGCTTGATTAAAAAATGTAGCAATTCATTCATCCCCGTGCCTACTACATGATATCCTTCTGGCCAGCGATCGTCTCTGAGGTGAAAAGCCGCTAACTTGGTACCAGCGGGCATTTTCTCCAATTTCCTGAAAAGGATAAACATATATTTCTCGTACAAATCTTTGGAGTACACTACACTCCTGTCTATTTTTTGTGTGCCAAAGAGATTCTCATAAAAGGCATTGAAAAAATAAAAATGATCATATTCTTCCAGTGGTAGATCTGCAAAATTGCCGTGAATAAATTCTACGTTGTTGAGCTGCAAAGTTTTCTTTGCCGCATTGGCCTGCTCCACTAACGCTGCTCTTTGTTCTACACCAAAATATCTGGCAGCAGGATAATAATGAGCCGCAGCCAGGCAAAACTTACCGACGCCACTTCCTACATCCAGTATCCTGGGAGTACCCTCACCGGCCAGGAAGGCTGCAGATTGTTTGGCCACTTTTAGTGGAGTCCAGTGCTTGTCTGCAAGCAACTGCGTACTCACCGGATATAACTTATCAAAAGATTGATCTGAGGTAAAGTAGGACGATATGTCTTTTGTGGCATTCAATTGATCAGGAAGTGCAAGGGTATTTCTTTTTTTGCAACCAAGCCGTAAAGGTATTGGTGCCTGTTGAAAAACACAAGAAAACGATACAGCTAAAAAATGAGTTTGGTCAACTTGCGAAGGAAACTAATAAAATCCTATTTGGCCGCAGCCAGTGCCAGCACCGTGAATTTGGCTTGCAAAGCCGGCGAGGCATTATACAACAGTTCAAAAATGCCGGGGCCAAAACGACCATAGAAGGGAATAATATTTTCCACCCGCTCCTGCAGGTTGTTTGCCGGAAAAAGAGATGCTTTCAACGTATGCAGTTGCCTTTCTTCTGCAGCAAATTTTCGTTTCTCTGCCCGCAACATTTTCTGTTGCAGTTTCAACAATTTGTCTGCAGCCTGCTTTTCTAAAGCCTGTACATGCTTTTCCAGTGTAATATCTACTGCAGCAGCGAGTGAGCGTACTTCGTTGTACACGGTGGCAAGTGCATCTTGCTGTGCTTGTAAGGAAAGTTTTTTATCGCTGGATCTTTGTACAATTTGTTGTAATAAGATCTCTTCGGTAAGGAATAACGAAACCGTGTCCAGTTCAAGCTTTTCAGCTAAGCGCTTAGCCTGGGGCTCCATCAGCATAAAGGAGTTGCGAAGTAGCAGTACGGGAAACGGAACGGACTTTGCAGCAAAAACAGCTTCCAGTTCCAGCCAGTAAGCCAGCTCACCGCCACCACCAATAAAAGCAATATTGGGTAAAATATATTCCTGTAAAACTGGTCGTAAAATAACATTGGGACTAAATCTCTCCGGGAAATTTTTCAATTCTGCGGAGATCTCTTCTGCGGAAAATTGCCGGTCTCCTGCTGCGAAACCGTCATCCGTTTTTATAATGCGTTCCCGGCTTTGTTCAAATAAATAAAACAGGTTAATCTCTCTGCCAGCCGCCTGCACTTTGTATTGTGGCGGAAAAGCCTCCACGGTTTTTACAACTGCTGCATGCGA
>DGQO01000085.1:0-23750 GCA_002400445.1 Chitinophagaceae bacterium UBA4412 | reverse complement strand
GATGATTATCTATAACTACTTCGCCCAATTCATCAAGGTCAGCATCTTCGCTACCCATATAAAACACCGGAACAAAATTATAATCGGGCAATGTTGTTCGGAGTTCATTTGCCAGGCGAATGCAATGCAGAATTTTATAGATGAAATAGAGATGTCCTGTAAAAATATTGGGTTGATGCGCTGTGGTAATGGTAAATGTATTTTCCTGCTGCAGCAGCGCCAGGTTCCTGCTTAATGGTTCGCCCAATGCTTTACCCTGGTACTGATCCTGCAATAGCTCTGCAAGTGCTTTGCGATCTGTAGGAAATTTTTTTCGCTCCGCAATGGCGGCTTTAATACCGGCGATATTGGCCTCGTGGCGATAGAATGGACGCAGCGCTTCTTCACCATTCACATAATCGTTTACAATGGCAGAAAATGCACCCGTTTGCTCAATCGATAAATACTGGGTAGAAACCGGAATCATAATGCATTAATTGTTCTAATGTTCTTTGCTATACCAACTCCCCTTCAAGGTCAAAGTCAAAAGCACGGGTAATTTTTACCTGTACAAATTCTCCGATAGCCAGTTTGCGGCTGCTATTAATGATTACCTCATTATCCACTTCCACACTATCAAACTCTGTTCGACCGATATACCGGCCTGCTTCTTTTTTATCAACCATTACTTTAAAAATCCGGCCCACTTTTTCCTGGTTTTTTTCCAGGGAAATCTCCTGTTGAACTTCCATGATCTCTGCAGCTCTTTCTTCTTTTTCTTCTGCAGAAATATTGTCTTCCAGCTTAAAAGCGCTGGTATCCTCTTCGTGGCTGTAAGTAAAAATGCCTACCCTGTCAAAACGCATTTTCTCTAAAAAGGTTTTCAATTCTTCTACGTCTTCCCTCGTTTCGCCAGGAAAGCCGGCAATTAAAGTAGTGCGTAAGCAAATACCTGGAAGTCTTTCTCTTATTTGAGCAACGAGTTCTTCCATTTCTTCCCGGGTAATCTGCCGCTTCATTGCTTTGAGCATATTATTGCTGGCATGTTGTAAAGGGATATCTAAATATTTGCAGATGTTTGGCCGCTCCTTCATCACATCAATAATTTCCATGGGAAACTTAGAAGGGTAAGCATAGTGCAGGCGAATCCACTCCAGGCCCTCCACGTCGGCCAGGGCATGCATCAGTTTTGGAAGGCTGCGTTCTTTATAAATATCAAGGCCGTAATACGTAAGTTCCTGGGCAATGAGCATCACTTCCTTTACACCACGTTGCACTAATTGCTTTGCCTCAGCCACAAGCGATTCAATGGTACGGCTTACGTGGGTACCCCGCATGAGTGGAATTGCACAAAAAGAACAGGTGCGGTTGCAGCCTTCGCTTATTTTCATATAAGCATAATGCTGTGGTGTGGCCAGCAGGCGCTCGCCTATAAGCTCACCTTTGTAATCTGCCTCAAATTTTTTAAGCATGAGTGGCAATTCCATCGTACCAAAAAAAGCATCTACTTCGGGAATTTCCTCTTCCAGTTTATTCCTGTAGCGTTCGCTCAGGCAGCCTGTCACATATAGTTTGTCCAGTTTTCCCCGTTTTTTGAGTTCCACATGATCCAGGATTGTATTAATGCTTTCTTCCTTGGCTTTATCAATAAAACCACATGTATTAATAATAACAATATTGTGATCCCTTTTTCGACTTTCGTGCACTGTATCAATATCATTTGCCAGTAGCTGGCCACTAAGCACCTCGCTATCCACCATATTTTTACTGCAGCCCAGCGTGATGATATTCACCTTATCCCGCCGTATAGATTTTGTCTTCATAATAAGGGCGCAAAGGTAATGAACATCTGTTGAGCTGCCACTTGAGGGTGCAGCCATAAAAAGGTTAAGAAAACAGGGAGCAAAGAGCTATAGAGATACCGCTTAAAAATATCCTGCTTTGTACGACAAATATTGTTTCAAAAAAATATTATGTTTGGCGCATGAATTTGAAGAACCAAGATGGTGTGAAAGTGGCCATTTTAGATTTGTATGAAGGAGTAGAGAACCAGGGGATGCGATGTATCCGGGAAATTCTGAATCAATTTGCCGAAATCAACAACATTGAACTTGAAGTACAGGAATTTGATGTACGCCTCAAACTGCAGGTACCAGATCTTTCTTTTGACTTCTATATATCCACTGGCGGGCCGGGCAGCCCATTAGAAAGTGAGGGTAGCGAATGGGAGCATGCTTATTTTGGCTGGCTCAAAGCTGTGGAAGCATTCAATGCTTCGGAAGCTAACCTGGTTAAAAAGCAGGTTTTTTTTATTTGTCACTCCTTCCAATTGGTTTGCCGGTACTGGGAACTGGCCCATGTGAGCAAGCGCAAAAGCACGTCATTTGGCGTTTTTCCTGTTCATAGTTTTATTGGTGCCGAAGATGAGCCCATCTTTGAAGGCTTAAAAGATCCTTTTTACACTGTAGATAGTCGGGACTACCAGGTAACTCAGCCTAATCATAGAAAAATCAGACAGCAGGGTGCACAAATCCTGGCCATCGAAAAATCGAGACCACATGTTCCATTAGAACGAGCCATCATGGCCATCCGATTTGATGAAAATATGGTAGGAACACAGTTTCATCCTGAAGCAGATGCTGTGGGTATGACGTTATATTTACTGCAAAACGATAAAAAGCAAAACGTAGTGGATAATTACGGCCTGGAAAAATGGCAATCCATGCTGGAACAATTGAACGACCCGGATAAAATTCTCTTTACCTATGCCCGGATCCTGCCAAATTTTATGCATGACGCAATCAATAAAATGCAGGTAGCAGAAGTGGCTTAAACTTTACCTTGAACCCATTCTATACAACGCTCCTTCAATTGCGCAAAGCTTGCAGGCATCTTTTTTTTCTTACTTTAGCGATATATCTTAAAGACTATGCAAAAAGACCTGCGGCACGCATTTAATGACCAGTTTTCTCCAGAGAAATATGAAGCCTATTTACAAAAAGTAGAAAACTTACATCCCGGTTCCCTGGACTTTAGAAATGCTGAAACGCCCATTTTTATACCTAAAGCATTTACACAAAAAATGCTGGGGGCCTGCGATGATATCCTGGAAGTAATAACTGCACCAAACTTTAAGCAACTCACAGAACGTAGCATACCAGCACATCTGAACGTGCCAGGTGAAGATGAACACCCACAATGTCTTGTTTTTGATTTCGGTATCTGTGAAACTGCCGATGGCAGGCTGGAGCCACAGCTCATAGAGATGCAGGGCTTTCCCAGCCTCTTTGCTTTCCAGGCGATGCATAGTGAACTTACAGCCGCTTATGCAAATGTGCCGGCAAACTACTCTCCCTACCTTAACGGTTACACGAAAGAAACCTATATCGATCTCTTAAAGGAAATTATCCTGGCAGATGAAAATCCAGAAAATGTGATCCTGCTGGAAATCTTTCCTGAAACGCAAAAGACCCGTATCGACTTTTATTGTACAGAGCAGCTTTTAGGTATTAAAACCGTTTGTCTTACCAGCCTTATTGCAGAAGGAAAAGATTTGTTTTATATGAAGGATGGTTTAAAAACGAGGGTAAACCGCATTTACAACCGCCTCATATTTGATGATCTGCAGCAACAAAAAGATCTTGGCCCGGTGATAGATCTTACCCAGCCTTATAACGTAACCTGGGTGCCGCATCCCAACTGGTTTTATCGCATCAGCAAGTTTACCCTTCCCTTTATTCAGAATCCGTATGTACCGGAGACCTTTTTCCTGGATGAAATGATAGCACCTGTAAACCTGGCGGATTATGTTTTAAAGCCCCTCTTCTCTTTTGCGGGAATGGGTGTGGTTATTGATGTAACTGAAGAAGATATTGAGGCCATTAAGGATCCGGAAAATTGGATTCTGCAGAAAAAAGTGCATTATGCACCCGTTATTAAAACACCCTCCGAGCCGGCGAAGGCAGAGATCAGGCTATTTTATTTTTGGAAAAAAGGAGATAGAAAGCCTGTGGCAGTGCATAATCTTTCCCGGCTTAGCAAGGGCAAAATGATTGGAACACGTTACAATAAAGACAAAGACTGGGTAGGTGGAGCAGTCGCTTTTTTTGAACAGCATTAACCAAAATTTTCTTGTATGAAATATGGACCTTACCGGTTTGAGCACTTCCTCCTTAAGCTGGAAGAGCAGATGGAACAGGCGGCAAAAGAACTGAATCCTGCATTATGGCTGTATCGTAATGATGCCCGTACCACATTATTTATGCTGGAAGGGCTCTGCCGCATTTATGCTAAACTGCACAATGCTAACCGGTTTGAAAAACTTAAAGACTATTTCAAAACACTGGAAGATGGCCTTGGCACCATTGACTATTACGACGCCTATGGAAAAGAATTATCTGAGGCAGGCGGTATACCGCCGCAGGTTATCGACTACCAGTTTGGGCAGATGCGGGAGAAAGTGCAGCGGGTAAATGACTTGCTGGAAAATGAAGGCTGGACCACAGATGACTTTGCCAGGATAAAAAAGATCCGGAAAAAATTGCGGAACGCAGATTGGATTTCAGCAAAGGACGAGGCTAAAGGGGTAAAGAAAATGTACGAAGAATCTATATTAAAAATCAGGGCATTCGTAAGTAAAGCAAAAGGTGCAATGACGGAGATGGAATCGCAGGTGCATGAATTGCGCCGGGAAATTCGCTGGCTTAGTATTTACCCTCATGCTTTACTGGGCATGATTCAACTTACAGAAAGCGGTGAAAGCAGCGCTGCTGTAGAACAATATCAAACACCAGAAGTGCTGGCTTCAAAATTTAACGTGATGCCGGGAGCAGGTACCAATACCTGGTTTCTAATGCTGGAGAAAAAACATTTCATGGCCATGAGTTGGGTCATTGCAGAACTCGGCAAAATAAAAGACCAGGCGCTTAAGGTATTTGCCGTAGCAGAAGCTTTAGAACAAACCGAAAACCAATCTCATGAAGCTGCGTATGCAAATGCATTTGGCCTGCTTCACCTGCCGGATGACAGTATGAAAAACTGGCTCAAACAATCTTCAACAATTTTAAATGATTTTACCAGGGAGGAGATCTTAAGCCGGATGGTTTACTGCCTGGCGCATACGCCCGATGACGTAAAATAAGCTGCTGTATTTTAATTTACAAACCACCATTTAATACCTAGGCGAAACATCATTCCCGGCGTGGGAATGAGCGGCGCTGCAAAATTATTGTTTACGAAATCGAAGCCGTTTTTGAGGTAGAGCGTATTTAAATTCTCTAGTCTTAAAAAGCCGGTAAAGGTTTTGATCCTGAAATGCAGGAAAGCATTAATATCGGGCAAATTAGATATCGTAAGAGAATCCTGTGGTACAAACTGGCCCACAACTGCCGCATAATTATTGGCTTTGTAAGGGCTGAAATACCTCACTTCAATACCGGTGCTCAGATTCAAATTTTTAAAATAATTTCCTTCAAATGCAAGGCGGCTGCGGGTGTACAGTAAAGGCACCCGGATAGGCGAAGCACCGTCCGTTTGCTGCAATGTGGCCTCCAGGTACCAGTTAATTCTTTTGGTAACCCTGAACTTTTTTGACGCAGATACCTGAATCACATTAATCAGTTTACTATATTGAGCCGTTTTAAAATAATCAGCAAAATAGGTGTAATTAGAAATGAGATGATTGGTAAAAGCAAGACGCACAAACGGATTATTTGCCGTTGCACCAAAAGAAGTAATATTCTCTTTATTAAAGTTTACCGGGAGGCCAGGGTTAAACGCTGAGCGCTCATCATAAATGAAGGAAGGCGTTCTGTTGGTATTGTTGAAAAAGAATTTCACATCCCCAAACCTGCGATTGAGATAACGATCAAGGCTGGCCTCTGCATGATAATCTCCACTATTAAATCCATTCAAATAAAATTCACCTTTCAATAAAATCTCCCATTTTTTATTACGGGTTCGGTTTCGGTATTCGCCATGGAGGCGAAGGTTATAAAATGAGTACGCAATTGAATCGGCAGTGCAATTAATATTTTGCAAAGCGGCGCCAAGCTTTAAAAACTGCCCTGGGTTTTTAGGATCAGGAAATTGAATGAGGGAGAAATCATTCTCCAGGAACTTCCATTTATCCTGTAAGAAAACCGTAGTATCTTTTGGCAAGGTTATGCCATATAAGTTTTGATAGTACGAAGAATCCGGAGTGCCATCTTTAAAATTATAGCTTGCAGTTTTGTATGTAATGGCATGCTGAAATCTGAGCCTCGGGTAAAAAAGATATTCGGTTGTGCTATCATTTACCGCAATGGAATCTTTGCGACCCACATCGTAACTCTGCTGTAAAAAGATGGTTGCATTCTTATAAATATTGCCCGTTCGTACCGTGGTAGAAAAAGGATTCTGAGTATACTGGGCCGCATTACCCAGGTTCACATCAATACCAAAGCGGTCTTTAAAATTAGGACTGAGTAAGAAAGTATCGTTTATAATTCCGCCATTCTCGGCAGCCCGGATGGTGTTGCTGGTAATCACAAAAAACGCAGCATATCTTTTTCGCTTTCCCTGGTAGCTGCTAAACAGCCGCACATTATTGTGGTTATTGTTTTGGTTTATAAACAACCCCGGGGCATTAATGAGGCGATAATCAAACCCGGCATTAAAAGTAGGTTTGATGTTTTGCGTATGCTGGGCCTGTATCATTTGTTCTTTGCCTGCCGCAAGTTGATAGGCCAGCAAAGAAAAGGGCCTTGTTGTTTTATAAAATTTTGTGTCTTCTACCCGGAACTGGTAAAGATCGAATGCATGAAAGCCAGGATCGCAGCCGGCTTTGGCGTAGGGTTGAAAAATCAAAGGAAACGCAGCAGCTCCATTGTTTCCAAGAAATTGCCAGGAACTTGGCACGGGAAAATAGGTATCAAAATCATTTATGGAAGAATCAATATTGTAACGACGCAGCGATTCCAGGAATCGGTAACTAATGGTAATCGAATCCGCAAGATCATCCCGCTGCTGAAAGCCGGTACTATCTTTCTTTTGATTCAATTGACGGTTATTGATACGGGCCGGATCCAGGGGCACAGGATTTTGTACCTGCGCAAAAACGGCCGTGCCCAGTGCAATTAAAAGTATCGATAAAAGAAAGTGCTTCATTCGGGTTTATAACTGCGCAATCATTTCTTTGAAGATGTGCGTGAGCTTCGGTTCTGCTGCATGGGCAGCTTCTAATACTTCCTCATGGGTTATCACATTGTCTTCTTCTCTTATTCCCATGTCTGTTATTACGCTCATGGCAAATACCGGCAGGCCCATGTGCACAGCAGCAATTACTTCCTGCACGGTACTCATGCCCACAGCATCTGCACCAAGGGTGTGCACCATTTTGTATTCGGCTTTTGTTTCAAATGTAGGACCGGTAACACCTATGTACACACCGGTTTTAACATCATATCCCGCAGCAGCCGCAATATTTTTTGCTTTTGCGATGAGGTCTTTTTTATAAGGCTCGCTCATGTCAGGAAAGCGGGTACCCAGGCTTTCAATATTAGGCCCTATCAGTGGATTAACATGAAACTGGCTGATATGGTCTGTGATAATCATGAGGTCTCCTACTTTAAAGGAAGGATTGGTACCTCCCGCTGCATTACTCAACATGAGTTGCTGTATTTCCAGCATCTTCATCACCCTTATGGGAAACACCACTTCCTGGGCAGTATAACCTTCATAAAAATGAAAGCGGCCTGCCATCACTACCACATTTTTGCCAGAAAGTTTTCCAAAAATCATTTTGCTCTTATGCCCTTCCACCGTACTCACAGGAAAATGAGGTATGTCTGCATAATCTATTTCTTTTTCCACTTCAAGTTCCTGGGTAAAACTTCCCAGTCCGCTTCCTAAAACAATACCCACCAGCGGTACAGTACTTACCTGGCTCTTAATATATTCTGCGGCCTCTTTAATTTTCTGCATCATGGCAAATTCTTTATTTGATATAAAAGGAGCAAAAATAAGGTAAATGGCACCGTTACACACATCCCGGCACATTTTAGGAAATTTTAAAGAACAGCGCTCAAAGAGAGTTGGAGTTCAGAGGCCGATCCTTAAGAATCTATTAAACAAATGACGCAAAGCATTCGAACTGCAGGGCTGAGCTATAGACAAGTTTTTCTATCTTCACCAAAATTTTTAAGCTCATGAATCTTCACGAATACCAGGCAAAATCTCTCTTAAAAAAGTATAATGTTCCCGTGCAGGAAGGTGTTGCATGCAATACTCCAGGCGAGGCAGAAGAGGCGTATCGCCAAATTCATACACAGCACGATAGCAAATTTGCGGTAGTAAAAGCCCAGATTCATGCTGGCGGGCGTGGCAAAGGCACCATCCAGGGAAAAGATCAGCGTGGGGTAGCTGTAGCCAAAAGTGCAGAAGAAGTTGTGCGTATTGCGGGCAATTTATTAGGCGGCACATTGGTAACCATTCAAACCGGCCCTGCCGGAAAAGTTGTAAACAAAATACTGGTGGCACAGGATGTATATTATGATGGCCCAAACCCGGTGAAAGAATTCTATCTCTCTATTCTCTTGGATAGAACAAAGGGACAAAACGTAATTATGTACAGCACAGAAGGNNGGACCGCTCGAAGCATTCCAGGCCAGAAAGATTGCATTTAACCTGGGTCTCAAGGGAGAGGCAATGAAGAACTGCGTGAAGTTTGTAACCAATCTTTACAAGGCTTATGTAGGTCTTGACTGTGGCATGCTGGAAATTAATCCGCTCTTTAAAACCAGTGATGAGAAAATCATCGCTGTAGATTGTAAAATGAACGTGGACGATAACGCCCTGATGCGCCATCCTGATGTAGCTGCGCTGAGAGATGTAAGTGAAGAAGATCCTACAGAAGTAGAGGCAGGAAAATTCAACCTGAACTTTGTAAAACTCGATGGCAATGTAGGCTGCATGGTAAATGGTGCAGGCCTTGCAATGGCCACCATGGATATGATTAAACTAAGTGGCGGCGAGCCGGCAAACTTTCTTGATGTGGGCGGCACTGCCAATGCACAAACAGTGGAAGCTGGTTTTAGAATTATTTTAAAAGATCCTAAAGTAAAGGCTATCCTTATTAATATTTTTGGTGGAATAGTGCGTTGCGATCGTGTAGCACAAGGTGTAATAGATGCGTATAACAGTATCGGAAATATCAGCATCCCCATCATTGTGCGCTTGCAAGGTACCAATGCTGATGTGGCTAAAAAACTTATTGATGAAAGCGGGCTCAAAGTGCAGAGCGCTATCCTGCTGAGCGAAGCTGCAACGCTGGTAAATAAAGCTGTAGCCTGATCTTAAAAAATATTACTTATTTAATCCCGCCTTTTTAAAGAGGCGGGATTTTTTATACAGCAAATTCAGGGAGCATCCATGTACAAATCATTATGATCTGCTTTGCATAATTCGTAAAGCATTTCGCCAATCTTTTGTACAGACGCATCAAAGAAATATTTTCCTTTATCTGCAGTAGCCAAAGCAGGGTTACCAATGCCGGTGTCTTCACTTACCTGGCTCCATTTTCTTTCTGCCCAGGCCCATCCTTCCCTAAAGCCCGGAAGACGATGTGTTTTAGCTTTCCCGCTGCCCCACTCTTTTTGCGGCAGTACAAGTTGCGGATGCAGGTGCAACATCAAGCTCGTTTCCATTTCATCTGCATGATCACCGCCATTTTCAAAGATGCTTTTTTTATCTGCCACATTCAGGCAATGAATGATGCAAAAGAACATTTCAGGAAATTGTAAACCAAGCTGGCGCAGCAGTGCTTTAAAATCGTTTCCACCATGCGAATTAAAAACGGCCATTTTAGAAATCTCTTGCCTGTTAAGCGTCTGAGCAATGTCGCAAAGGATGGCAAATTGTGTGGTGGGATTCAGGTTCATATCCAGCAGAATATCTGCCTGCCCGGTATTCACACCATAGGCCATTGCTGGCAACACCACGGGTTTTGCGCCACGGCTCCAGGCTATTGCAGCAGCAGCGGCTGCCATAGCTTCTGCTTCAAATACATCCGTACCGTAAGGCAAATGATAATTGTGGGCTTCTGTAGCACCCCATGGCAGGATGGCAAGTTCAAAGGAAGTGTCTTTTACGGCTTTCCAGTTTGTTTCTGCAAGTATGTATGGACGCATCATCTTTTTTTACAAAGATATAAACAGACGAGACCAGCAAAATGAAAAAATCCCACAACAGATGCTGCGGGATCGTTTTACAAGGGAAAATAAAATACGCTTATTAAAGTTTAGCTACTTCAAGTTTTTCTACAAGTCTGCTATAGTTGCTGATCTTGTACGTAGTGCTCACATTGGTTTCTTTGTTTTGCACTTCGAAAGTAGTACCGCTGATTTGCTCAGCACTTTCTGTATCTAATTTGTAAATTCTTGCGATGTTTTTACCGTGAAGTGTTTCTCTAAAAAGCACATCACCGTTAGCATCCTTAATGCTTACCAAATAATCAGAAGCTACAGCGTTGTTAAGCGCTAAACGAAATACCGGGAGGTTTTCCACCTTTCCAACAAATTGCAGTTGCATTTCGCTGGCATTGGTATCGTTATTTACAGGAGCAGTGCTAAAAGAGAGCATGAAAGCGGCTACCACTGCAATAGACGTCATTTTGAAGGTGTTCAGAGCTGTTTTCATAATACTTAATTTTTAAGTGAGTAATTGTTGTTCTTTGTTTTAATAAAAGTTCTTACGCAGGAGACAATCGAAGGCGGCTATTTAGTCCGTAGCTGTGGGAAAAACAATAATTGTTATTTCGCTTTGCACTCAAATCAGCAATAGTTGTTGTGATTTGATAATGCAAACTTACGGTGGGATTTGAGAGCCAACAAACCAACATCCCTTTAATTTTAGCATCACCAAAATATTTTTGTAAAGTTAAAAACCCTTTATCCATAGTACTTTCAGCGATTTAAACTTTTGATGGCCAAATGGAAAAACAGTTTTTGAAAAGTGTAGAGCGCACGCTGAAAACGATGATTTGATAACGTTTAGTTAACTTAAGATATGCCGATTAAGCAGGAGAATTTATCGCATTTCAAATATGCACGGATGGTAAAAAAGCTTTTATTAAAACTACTTTTGCAATGCAAATCATTTGAAGAAAAAATGGGCAGGCAAAAAATATAAATTATGAAAAGCATCATTTTAAAAAAGAATATAAGCAGGCGGATAGAAGAAGGGCACCCATGGATTTATAACAACGAAGTAAATAGCGCCAAAGAAAAAGATGCATCGCCGCAGCCTGGCGAAATTGTAGAAGTGTACAGCTATGATAAGCAGTTTATAGGCAAAGGATATTACAATCCACAATCGCAGATTGCTGTACGCTTGCTCACCCGGGTGAAACAGGAAACCATTAATGATTATTTTTTCTTCAAAAAAATATCTGAAGCCTGGGCCTACCGTCAAAAACTGGGATACACGGAAAATTGCAGGCTCGTGTTTGGCGAAGCCGATGAACTCCCTCAACTCATCATTGACAAATTCAATGATTACCTCGTAGTGCAAACCCTGGCTCTTGGTATTGATGTATGGAAACCAGGCATTACCAATGCTTTGCAGCAAATCTTTAATCCGAAAGGAATATATGAACGGAATGATGTGCCCGTGCGGGAGCTGGAAGGTCTGCCTCAACAAAAAGGATTTCTTTCAGCAGCTTTTGATACCAACATTATTATCAAAGAAAACGGCGTGCTTTATCATGTGGATATAGCACACGGCCAAAAGACAGGTTACTTCCTCGATCAACAGGACAACCGCAGGGCCATCAGCAATATTGTAAAAGATGCGGATGTGCTTAGTGCTTTTTGTTATACCGGTTCATTTGAAATTGCTGCAGCACATTATGGCGCAGCATCCGTAACGGGTCTTGATATATCTGAACAAGCCATTGCAATGTGTAACAGGAATGCTTTACTGAACAACCTGGAGCACGTGTGCAGTTTTGAGTGTGTAAATGCTTTTGACAGATTAAAACAACTCACAAAGGAAGAGCGGAGATGGGATGTTGTAATGCTTGATCCGCCATCATTTACAAAGAATCGGAGTAGCATAGACAAAGCTGTGAGCGGATATAAAGAAATAAACCTGCGTGGTATTAAACTCATTAAACCCGGTGGATTTCTTGTAACATCAAGTTGCACTAACCTGGTATCACCAAAACTATTTTTAGATACAGTGATGCAAGCTGCAAAGGATGCAAAACGGAAAGTGCGGCAAGTGCTGTTTCAAACCCAGAGTCCGGATCATCCCATTATTCCAAACCAGGAAAATACACACTATCTCAAATTTCTCATCGTGCAAGTGCTTTAAAAGTTATAGAGGATTGAACTTGCCATCCATAGAAATTTCTTCACCGGTTCCCGGGCTTTACTAAATTGCAAACATGACACTGCAATTTGAAGATGCCACACCGGATACATTGGAAACAATTGTTGAGATCTATAACTCGGTAATCCCGGGGAGAATGGTAACCGCAGACACGGAAACAGTGCGCTGTGAGGATAAGTTAGACTGGTTCCTGGATCACAACCCAGAAACAAGGCCTTTGTGGCTGGTAAAAAATGAAAACATCATTATTGGATGGGTAAGTTTCAATGATTTTTATGGAAGACCCGCATATGCTGGCACCAGCGAACTCAGCATATATCTTCGTGAAACCGCAAGGGGAAAGGGATTTGGCAAAGAAATTTTGCAAGTATGCATGCAGCGTGCGCCTGCATTAGGTATTCATACTTTACTGGGCTTCATTTTTTCTCACAACTTACCGAGTCTGCATCTTTTTTCAAATGCAGGTTTCCAGGAATGGGGCGTTTTAAAGGATGTGGCCATCATGGATGGAAACAATTACAGTTTATCAATCCTGGGGAAAAAAGTAGCCTGATGCCCGAAATACAATTCACTCCTTTTCCCGTACTAAGAACCCGCAGGCTTGTACTTCGCCAAATTGAGCCATGCGACAGTGCAAGTATTTTTGCCTTGCGAAGTAATCCTTCTTCCATGCGGTTTTTAGACCGTGCTCCTTTGGTTTCGGAAGCAGAAGCTTCTGCTTTTATTGATCAAATTACAACACAGTTAAAAGCGAATGAAGGCATTACATGGGCAATTACACTAACTGAAAAGGAAGAAGAACTTATTGGCACAATTGGCTTTTGGCGTATGGACAAAAGCACCGGCCGGGCAGAAATTGGATATATGCTCCTGCCTGCTTTTTTCAGGCATGGGTATATGAGCGAGGCGATGAAAGCCGTAATCTATTTTGGTTTTAATACGATGAAGCTGCACAGTATAGAGGCGAACATCAACCCTGCAAACACTGCTTCAGAAATGCTTTTGCTACAACAAGGCTTTTTGAAAGAAGCCTATTATAAAGGCAACTTTTATTTTAATGGTAATTATTTAGACACCGCTACTTATGGCTTGCGAAATGCAGCAACAGCATAATATTCACATAAAAAATGCAGCTTCGAAGCTGCATTTTTTAGTATAGTAAGATTAGCGATAATCATTTGCGGGTTTCTGCTTCTCCGGTGGCTTCATGGTAGCTTTCGGATTTTGGCCAGGTGCTTTTTCCTCTGGCTTTTTTACCGGCGCTGGCGCTGTTTTTTTGCTGCTATCTTTTTCAGTGTATTGGGAATTGTCGTCAAGGTATTCATTAGCATCTCCGTTACCATTTTCTTCGGTGAGGCTGTCGCCGCTGTTTACGATATCTGCAAAATTGATATCGGCATAAATAGGATCTCCGGCCATTTCTGCCGGCGCATCAAATTCCTTCTGGCGGGGAAATTCAATTTTTTTATCGGCATACACATGCTCCATAAACATACCCCACTTGGGAGCGGCCATTTCAGAACCGCCAGCATTGGAAGTATAAACTGGTATAAACGGATCGTCACATCCTACCCAAGTACCTGCCAGGAGATCTGGCGTATAACCAATAAACCATCCATCTGTNNCGGGCAGTACCTATCTGTACAACCCCCTGCATTATTTTTACCATGGTATAAGCATCCGCTTCACCTATCACCTGCTTGCTTTGGCCCACCGGAAACTCATGGATGAGATTACCATTCTTATCTTCAATGCGATTGATCATTATGGGTGCAGTGTTATATCCTTTATTAGGAAACATACTGTATGCCTGCAGCATTTGCAGCATCGGAATATCAGCCGTGCCCAGGGCAATAGATGGGTAAGGTGGCAAGTAAGCTGTGATACCAATTTGTTTTGAAAATTCAATGGTGCGGCTCACGCCTACTGTGGCCATCAGATGCCAGGCCGCTGCGTTCCTGGAGAAAGCCAGGCAATTAGCGAGCGTTCCACCACCACCCTTGGAAATTGTTTTCCCGCCCAGCGTGAGTGGCTCACCGGACACATAAGTTTCTGGCGTATAGCCAGCGTCTGTAACCGCAAGCGTGTACAGTATCGGCTTAAAGGTAGAACCTACCTGGCGCTTGGCAGTAACGTGGTCATACTTAAACCATTTGAAATTAATACCACCCACCCAGGCTTTTACTTCACCGGTTCTCGGATCCATTGCTGCAAAAGATGTTTGCAGCAGTTGCTTATGGTATTTAATAGAATCGTAAGGCGTCATCACCGTATCTCTCTCATGTTTTTCATTTCCTTTCCAGGAAAATATCTTCATCTTCACAGGCTGCATAAAGGAGGCCTTGATGGCTTCTTCATCCATCTCTTCGGCCTTCATGGATCTCCATCGCTCTGATTGTTTCATAGCAGCCTGCACAATATTATCGTGACCTTTCCACAAATCCTTTTTGAGTTTAAAATAACTGTCCAGTTTTGCCTGCACTACCGGCATATGCTTTTCTACAGATTCTTCTGCATATTTCTGCATCCTGGAATCGATAGTTGTGTAAATTTTTAACCCGTCTTTTAAAAGATTGTAAGGCTCGCCTGTACGAGGGTTAATATTATTCTTACACCATGTTCTCAGATCCTCCAACAAAGCCCGTCGGAAATAAGGCGCAATACCCAGCACTTCATCAATGGGGCGGTAATTCGTGATAAGCGGCTTAGCTTTCAAAGCATCTGCTTGTGCTGGGGTAAGAAAATGTTGCTTGGCTACAACCATTTGGTTGATAACCGTATTACGGCGATCAATGGAACTTTTAGGATGCCGGATAGGCTCATAAATAAACCCTTTGAGCATACCCACGAGTACAGCAGCTTCTTCAATTTTGAGATCGGCGGGTTCCTTTTGGAAATACGTGCGGCTTGCGTTACGAATACCATACACATTTCCCCAGGCTGCACGATTTAAATAAAGCGTGATGATTTCTTCTTTGGTAAAATTTCGCTCCAGTTTTACCGCAACAATCCATTCTTTTAGTTTTTCTAATCCCCGCTTTAAAATATTGCTATGCCCCTGGTCAAGCATCATTTTAGCTAACTGTTGCGTGATTGTACTTCCTCCACCCTGGGTACCTGCGGTAAATGCAACCCGTGCGAGCGCTTGCGCATCTATGCCAGAATGGTCGTAAAATCGTTCGTCTTCGGTAGCTACCAATGCATTCACCACATTGGGCGATATTTCATTGTATTTTACTTCGCTGCGGTTTTCTGTGTAATATTTCCCCATCAACAAACCATCAGCGCTGATGATTTCACTGGCAAGATCAGCCTCTGGATTCTCGAGTTCCTGCACGGAAGGCATTTTTCCAAATAGCCCAAAATTAGCCAGGAGCATCATCAGGATTAATACGGCAAAGCCTCCGAAAAAAGCCCACCATAAATATTTTACCGTTCGTTTCATTTTTTATTTTTTTTCAGCAGGAACACAGGAGTCTTAAAAGCGATTGCCAAATATGCCATTCAACAATTTGCGATATCCTTCCAGGTCTTTATTGGTTTTGAGCAATTGCAAATTATCTTCCGAGATGATGAAGAATGAATATTTATTTGCAGGCAACCAGGAAACTTCATCCGGTGCAGCTTTCTTTACTTTATCAAAATATTTGAGTGCCGTTTCTGCATCTTCAAAGTTGGAGAAGAGCAGGATGGTGCGTTGTGCATCAATGGTATCCCGGTCTACTTTTATGTTCTGCGTAAGATAACTGCTGCGATTATATCTCGTAAATGCATTTTTTGCTTCATTGATATAAGTGTAATCCACTTTATCTAAAAGCATAACAACAAAATGTTTCAGTTCTGGCCTTATAGAGAAACTGGCCGCTTCTCCTACCGGTTTTATGGCTGTGGTATCACGCACTTTGAGCGGTTGCACCGTAGCCTGCACTTTTGCCGGCGCTACTGCTGTAGGAGCTATATTGCTTGTTTGCTGCTTTGGTTTGTCATCACTCACTACAATCCTGGGTTCTTCTGCCCGGGTTACTTCAAGTTTTGTAAGATATTGTTCAATCTCACTGCGGCGGCCCAGCACATCAGCAAGAGTGGCTGCTTTAGGAGCCATCGGAGATCCTGGATAGAGTGACTGTAACTTTTGTAATACTGCAATCGCACTGCTGTCCTGCTGTGTTTTTATATAATGAACAGCTTCAATGTACAGCAATTGCGGAGACCAATAATTACTGCCGCTTACACTATCTGCTTTTGCTTTCTCTGCTACGGCTTCATCAAAACGGCCTTCTATAAAAAGGTTGTAAATATTTTCATACTTAGCTGTAAGCTCAGGCGTCTTTGCATTAGGATTAAGTAAAGAAGGATTTTGTATCAGTGTAGCTGCACGGCTACCAGCGTGTTTGCTGGTGAGCATGTTCTTATAATATTGTGCCTTGGCTAACTCACCCGTTTTTGAATAACAAAAATACAGACCCAGCAAAGCTTCTGATACCGAAAGATCATCTGGGAATGCTGAAAGAAAGTCCTCGTATTTTGCAATAGCCGCAGGATATTCCTGTAAATCTTCCTGCAATATTTTAGCAATCGCCAGCATAGATGAAGCGATAATCCGGTTGCTGCTATCCATGGCTTCTGCAGTGAGTGGAATATCTGCCATTAGCGCATCAAAGGTCATGGGCACCAGCGAACCTGCGGTGTCTCCAGCAATTACACCAATACCCGGATCTCCGCCAGGGCCTGCATTCATATTTCCTGCACCTGCTTCCTTGAGTCTCCAGTTATCTACATTTTCCCGCTTGCCCCATTTTCTTATGAAATCTGCCAGGCCCTTGTTACGCACATTATTATTGTAGAAATACCACTCCCCTTTTGCATTGGATTCAAAAAGATCAGTGCTTTCCTGTTTATTATTATTAAAAGTGATGGGCTGATTTCCGCCACTAAAATCTTCTTCTTTCATTCCTTTTTCCTTGCGCAGGCGACGCAGCAATTTTTTCACAAAAGCATCTCTTTCTGCCGGAGACATAGCGGCTATTCTTTGCAGGCTATCTTCTCTCTCCACGTTATTGATGAAGCGAACCATTTTGCCCAGGCCTTCCTTACGCTCGTTTAATTCTGCAGCATTAATAGTTTCATCGTCGGCAGCTACTTCCAAACTATCGTAAAATGAAGCTGCTGCTTTATAATGGCCTTGCACATAAGAAAGGTTTCCCAGCTGGAAATAGGTTTTATTTCTATAAGGAAGATTGCCTTTATTAAAAGCTGCTGCACGGGTTAAGTAAACGAATGAATTGGCAGTGTCTGGCCGTTTCATTGTAAGCTGTGCCGCCGAATAATACAAGATATCCCTGTAATTCTCAAAGCGATCCTTGCGGGCCATGCGTATAAGGTTTTCAATACTGCGGTTTAGCGCTGCAAGATCTGCGTCATCCCTTAGCATTTTGGCTTGGTTAAGCCTGGCATTAATATCAAGCACAAGATCGGTGGTATGTTTTGATGCCCGCTGATAATAGTTAGAGGCTTCATCATATTTCCCCCGCATCTCCAGCATCTGCGCAAGCAAGTATTCCCAACGGCTCCGGTCTTGCATATCCAGGGCATTGTCTAAAGCCAATGCAAGATGAGAGGCAGCGCTATCATAATTTTGCTGCGCAAAAAACCAATAGGCGGTCACTTCATCCAGGTCTGACCTCAGGCGATTGGGCAGATTTTTATCTGACTGCAAAATGTTGATCAGCCCGGCTGCATCGCCATAGGCTCCTTGTGCGGTAAATGTGCGGGCGAGCCAGACCAAGGCGTCGTTGCGACTGGGAGGCAGCGAAAACACTTTCTGCAGAAAGTTTGGATTTTCTTTATTGGCAATAGATAAGTTGCCTGCACCCGGAGCATCGTTAGTACCCACTACCCTGCTATCGTCTTCATTTTTTTTCCGGGGAAAAAGGTTGTAATTGATAAACTGGAATGTGAGCGCAGCAGAATCAAGCTCATTGCGGTAGTAATAAGCCTTACCTATGAGAAGATACATATTATCAACCCAGTCACTTCGCAAATCGTGAAGTAGAATGCCGGCAGTAGCTTTGTAAATTACAGAATCAAGGTCACCTTGTTGAGCTGCGGTTGCTTCAAAACTGTAAGGGTAAAATGAAAGCAACTTACTGTAATCATCTTTAGCGCTGAGGCGGGCTCGCTCCACAACAGCTTTTATTTTATTATTCCCATTAAAATAATAGTTATAGTGCGTGGTGGTATTCTGAACGATCCGCCTGAACGTACCGAATTTTGAGTCGCCAGTCTTTTCTGAAGCGAGTTTTTTTTCTTCATACTGTTCAGGTTTTTTCTCCTTGCCGAAAGGATCAAGCGTCCATGTGGGTTGAGCAAAAACACTGGTGCTGAAAAAACATCCGGCAATAAGCACGGAAAGAAAGGTTGAGGACGTCTTCAACATGAAAAATATTATTGATCTGTAGGCGATAAATATCGGTTTTTTTTGGGTAAACCAACTGTCAAATATACTTGGCTCCCTGTTAATTACCGATTTATGCAAAGATTGAAAATGTTAAAAAAGGAACTGTTATTCCACGGAATTAGCGATTAAAGAATGCGATCCTTTGATAGAGTTTAGTACTTTAGCCACAACGAAAAAAGTTATGGCCACGCAAGAACCTGTAAATACACTTAAAAGGCTGCGCAATCACTACCGTTTAGTGATTATGAATGAAGACACTTATGAAGAGGTTGTTAAGTTTAAACTTAACAGGATGAGTGTGTATATTGCTTTTAGCACGATCTTTCTCATCCTGGTTGGCGTTACGGCGTCACTCATTATATTTACCCCGCTTAAATATTACCTCCCTGGTGTGGGCTATGGCAATGTGCAACAGGTAAAACAATACCGTGACTTAAAAATTCGCACAGATTCGATGGAGCAGGCTCTCCGACAGAACCAGTTGTATTTTGAAAATGTACAAAAAGTGCTCACAGGAAAAATTCCTACATTGGATACCACCACTTTAGCTCTTCCTAAACTGGAAACTACGGATGATTGAGAATAAAACCCGGCTAAAAAACGTTAGCATAAAATACCTCTCTCAAACCAAAATTCATCCTTTATGTTTACAAGAAAAACCAACCCCCAATTTGACGAAGCCCCGCCTGCTTCCGCCAGCATTATTGGCGCCGGCAACACCATCATCGGAGATATTCAAAGTAATGGAGATATCAGGGTAGATGGAAACGTAAAAGGTAATGTATATAGTAAAGCCAAAGTGCTCATCGGGCCATCAGGAAGTATTGAAGGCAATTTGCATAGCAATGAGGCTGATGTGTCTGGACATGTGCAGGGAAATATCAGCACAAAAGGTCTGCTTATTCTTAAAGGCAATGCCAGTGTGACGGGCGATATTCATACTACAAAATTATTTATTGAACCTACGGTAAGTTTTAACGGGCAGTGCCAGATGGGTGCAAATGTGGTAGAACTGAATGCAGAAATACCCGCAGCAGTGAATGAATAAAAGAAACGATCTGCTTAAATATGCTTCTATGGCCACCCAGTTTTTGGTGGCCATTGCTTTTGGTCTTTGGCCAGGCATAAAGGCCGATGAACAGATGAAAAACTCTATGCCGGTATTGTCGTGGCTATTACCTTTGCTCATTATTGCCGGGCTGATGATAAAAATCGCCCGGGATACATCTCCCAAATAATTTTGTGTGTATGAAATTTGGTTTAAGATACCTATTGCCGTTGTTTTTTGTGTTTGTCACCTTAAACACGTTAGTCTTACTGAATAAGCAATTTGAACTGAAGAGAGGTATTGATGCCGATATTTTAATCATTGCCAACTTGTTCTTTTTTATCCTGCACCTGCTTGTGTATCTCTTTCAGAAAAATGCTTTGAACCACAATAACCCCAATGTATTTATCCGCAGCGTACTTGGTGGCATGATGTTTAAAATGTTTATGTGTGCCATTGCTGTACTTGCTTACGTAACCATCATCGGTCCTGAGTATAATAAGCCAGCCGTATTTATTTCTCTCCTTTTTTATTTGTTTTACCTGACGGCAGAAGTGCTGATGCTTCTCCGTTTAAATCGTACGAAGAATGCCTAAAGAGCATGTACCTTTCCAGGTGCTCAGAGAATATCTTCCTGAAGAAAGTTTTGATGATGTGTTGCAGTATTTGCTACACCATAAAGTACACTTAACAGTTACCCGGGAGCGAAAAACCGTATTGGGTGATTACCGGCATGCGCTTCACGGAAAAAATCATCGCATCAGCGTAAATGGCAACCTGAATAAGTATGCATTCCTTATTACGCTTTTGCATGAACTCGCCCACTTGTTTACTTACGAGCGATACGGCCACCGGGTACAACCCCATGGTGTGGAGTGGAAATCGGCCTTTGGTAAAATTTTAGAACAGTTTTTAACGAAAGAAATTTTTCCCCCGGATATTTCTCAAACACTAAAAAAAACGCTACACAATCCGGCAGCAAGTAGCTGCAGTGATGAAGCCCTGCTCAGGGTTTTAAAAAAGTATGACGGGCATACTTCCGGGCTTTTGTTAGTAGAGGATTTGCTTCCAAACAGTGTTTTCCAATTAAGCGATGGGCGTATATTCAAACTCGGCCCCAGGCTCAGAAAAAGATTTAAATGCACAGAATTGGCTACAGGAAAGCAATACCTCTTCAGCCCGGTGTTCGAAGTGATGCCAATAGCCTAAAGGGATTTGATCATCCAAATGCTGCAGCCACTGTGCCCGCTATTACCCAACTGCTCCGGTAAAGAAACGTAGCCCATTCTCAAATAGAGTGGCACGGCTGCATGTAACTCAGGCATAGTTTCCAGGTAGATATTTTTATAACCAGCAGCTTTTGCGGCGGCTTCACAATGCCTCATTAATGCTTTGCCCAGACCCATATTTCTTACCTGCGGAATAAGGTAAAGTTTTACTAACTCACAGGTATCCGGGCTGAGACCTTCCGTGGGATAAAACCCAGCACCGCCTACAATTGTGCCACCTACTTCAGCAATAAAATAATCACTGCCGGTCTTTGAAAATAGTGAACTAAGGTGATCTGTAGAAGAGTCATAGTACACGGTGCCGGGCTTAGCCGCATTAAATTCTTCCAGGCAAGAGCGAATAATGCGGGCTAAACTCTGATCATGTTCAGCCGATAGTTTTTTAAACTCGAATGTTGGTTTCATCGAAAATTAAAATTATGCAATGTGTATGTGCAATCAGAATTTCATGAGCTAAAACTTTACGCTAACCGTATTTATATTACGCAGTCTTCTATTCAAAAGCAAAAATCCCCTATTTTCGATGCACATAATTTTAAGCAGATTTTTTGGGTGAAATAAAAACATATAGTGAAGATGAACTGATTTTAAGGTTGCAAAACCAGGATCAGGCTGCATTTTCTTATTTATATGATCACTATTCGGCTGCATTGAATGGAATTATTCACCGCATGATTGATGACACTCAACTTGCTGAAGATATTTTGCAGGAGGCCTTTGTAAAAATCTGGAATAACTTTAAACAATATGATCCTTCAAAAGGGCGCCTTTTCACCTGGATGGTTAATATAACGAGAAATTTAACCATTGATACCATTCGAAGCAAGGCATATAAAAAGCAGCAAAAAATCTCGCAAGACGATAATTCCGTAATTGGACAAAAGGATAGTGCAAGCGGGGCCGAAAGGTTTGATAGCCTTGGATTACGCAAGCAAGTGGAAGCCTTGAAACCAGATCAGAGAATTATCATAGACCTGGCGTATTTTAATGGCTATACACAGGAGGAAATTTCAAAAGAAATGGGCATTCCGTTGGGAACTGTAAAAACCCGTATGCGTGCGGCAATCATGGAATTAAGAAAATTGGCGAAAAATTAAAATTGGAAATATCAGCTATCATATCATCCGGATTACTGGAATTGTACGCCACAGGAGCGGCTACTGAAAGCGAAGTGGCCACGGTAGAGCAATGGATTGCAGACTATCCTGAGGTAAGAGCAGAGTTAGACAGTATTGAAAAGCTGATGGAATCCTATGCTTTTGCTTATGCAATGGCGCCAACACCCGGCCTTAAAACGAACATCTTAGATACCGTTTTTCCTCAAGCTTCGCAGGTAGTACCAGTGCAAACATTATCTTTTAGCCAGGAAAAAAGGTATGCCCACATTTCACCTGTTTGGAAGTATTTAGCTGCAGCGTCTATTCTGCTTTTAATGGGAAGTGTTGTGCTAAATTTTACCTGGTATAATCGTTTACAAAAAACGGAGTTTGCCTATACATCTTCAAAAACGGAATTAGCATCGATGCACAACCGTATGGAAGGCATGGATGAAGACATGCAGGTTGTAAAGAATAAATACAGCATGCCGGTGGCTCTGCAGGGACTTGCGGCAGCACCAGAAGCCGCTGCCAAAGTCTTTTGGATGAAAAACAGCGGCGAGGTTTATATAGATCCAAGCAATCTGCCTGCAATACCTGCTGGAATGCAATACCAGCTTTGGGGTATCGTAGATGGTAAGCCAGTGGATGCAGGTTTGATTATAACTACAACTGCAGATAAAAAGTATCGCATTCAGAAAATGAAATCTTTTGGTAAAAGTAAAGTGGAAGCCTTTGCTGTAACGCTGGAAACTGCTGGCGGTAATCCGACACCAAAGGGCGATATGTATGTGATGGGAAAAATGTAAGTCGGTAATTCCCCAACCTCAACAGTTTTCTATTCCTATGATAATACTCTAAAGATTCTCTAAGAACGAAATTGAATCGTCACACGTAATGCTGCCTGGCTACCAGTTTCACCTTTGTGTTTTAATCAACCATTCGAGATAAACCCGACTTTTCATTCTCTTTAATGCAAACTCTCCCTAAACACCAGCGGCCCGATCCTCGAAATCTTCGAAATATTTTATCTCCCAGGGCCGGNNGCCAGTCGTTTGATTATATCCTCCGAACTACCAATGTAGTAACGATCACATTTTGCAGAATATAAAATGTAGGTAAAGTACATAAATGCAAAAAAGCGGTATTGCACATATTGTACCCGGGAACGGAATTGAACCGTCACTCGCATTGCTGCGTGGCTAACAGTTTCACTTCTTGGTTCTAATCAACCATTCTAAGTAAACACGACTCTTCATTTTTTTTAAGGCAAACTCCCGGGCGATAGCAACGGCACGCTCGGGAAATTCTTCAATATATTTTATCTCCCAGGGCCGGCAGAACTTTGTAGAGGTCACCTGGCCGGCATTATGGCGAGCCAGTCGTTTGATTATATCCTCCGAACTACCAATGTAGTAACGATCACATTTTGCAGAATATAAAATGTAGGTAAAGTACATAAATGCAAAAAAGCGGCAATGCGCCGCTTTGTACCCGGGAACGGAATTGAA
>DGQO01000095.1:2690-3000 GCA_002400445.1 Chitinophagaceae bacterium UBA4412 | reverse complement strand
CATGTGGGGTACAGAATTCAGTGGGCCATCTGCGGCTGTATCGGGCGCCTTTGCTGAGAAAGCCGTAGTTATCTGCAATAAAACTTCAGCAGATCCGGATGCTCTTAGCCTTGTGGAAAACCTATACAGCCATTTGCAAATGCGCCTGATATATATGGATGCCACAGCGCATGATTTGCATGCGGCGTATGTGAGTCATATTTCTCACATTACCTCTTTTGCCCTGGCCAATACCGTTTTGGAAAAAGAAAAAGAGGATGATGCCATTTTTGAGCTGGCAAGCGGTGGTTTTGAAAGCACAGTAAGACTG
>DGQO01000095.1:0-2489 GCA_002400445.1 Chitinophagaceae bacterium UBA4412 | reverse complement strand
ACTGCGTGCCGGTATATGGAAGCCGAGAACTAAGCCCGGTCTTTTTGAAGGTATCGGTGTAAAAGGATTGCCCTGGCTCACTCAGGCCAAGGCCTTAACCGGGTTACCCATCGCTGTAGAAGTGGCTACAGANNAAGCATGTAGAGGATGCGCTGCAGTTTGATGTAGATATTTTGTGGATTGGCGCACGCACTACCGTAAATCCATTTAGCGTGCAGGAAGTGGCAGATGCATTGCGTGGAACCAATGTTCCTGTGCTGGTGAAAAATCCCATCAATCCTGATCTTGAACTTTGGAGCGGTGCCATTGAGCGCCTGCAAAAAGCTGGGGTAAAGGAAATTGGTATGATTCACCGCGGATTCTCTAACTACGGTAACCTGGAATATCGCAATGCACCCATGTGGCATTTGCCTATTGAAATGAAGCGGCGTTTCCCTGAGTTAGTAATGATCTCTGATCCATCACATATTTGTGGAAACCGGCTGATGTTGCAATCCGTTTCTCAAAAATCAATTGACCTTGACTTTGACGGCCTTATGATAGAAAGTCATGTGGATCCAGACAACGCCTGGAGCGATGCCAAGCAGCAGGTAACGCCGGAGCGCCTTAATGAAATGCTGGAAGAATTAGTGTGGAGAGAAGAAAATGTAAATTCAGAAGACTTTGTAACTGCCCTTGCTAAGTTCAGGGAACAAATCAATCACATTGATGATGAGTTGATGGAATTAATTGGGCAGCGTATGAAGGTGGCAGACAAAATTGGCGCTTATAAAAGAGACAATAATGTAACCATCCTGCAAACTAACCGCTGGAATGAAATCCTGGAGAAGGCAGTGAACCGCGGTAAAATGCTGGGCTTAAGCCAGGAATTTATTATGCGCTATTTTGACGCCCTTCACCTGGAAAGCATAGGCCACCAAAATAAAGTGATGTACGATGAAAAATAAACAGCTAGTATGAAAAAGGAAACGGTAGTTTTTTCGCAGAAAGAAGCAACTTTCCTGTACGGCGCACCCTTTAGTTCTATCACTTCATTTTTTCCTCTCGAAAAAATAGTGATTATAACAGACGAAAATGTTTTTGCGCATCACCATGATGCATTTGAGGCATTGACCTGCATAAGAATTCCGGCGGGCGAAGCACATAAGCAGCAGGGCACAGTAGATGACATTATTAAAAAACTGATTGCTATAGAGGCCGACAAGCAAACTGTGCTGGTGGGCGTGGGCGGGGGAGTGGTTACAGATATTACGGGTTATGTAGCCAGTATTTATAAGCGGGGGATACAATTGGCACTCGTGCCCACAACAATCCTGTCTCTCGTAGATGCAGCCATTGGCGGCAAAAATGGTATTGACTGCGGCCCATATAAAAACATGGTGGGTACGGTTTATCAGCCGGAACTGATTCTTTTTGATTACCAGTTTTTAAACAGTTTGCCAGAAGTAGAATGGATCAATGGCTTTGCAGAAATTATCAAGCACGCCTGCATAAAAAGCAAACCGATGTTTGATGTACTTGTTCAGCACGACATTAAATACTTCATGCAAAACAGGGAAAGTTTGGTAAACCTGATTGAACAAAACATCAATATTAAAAAGCAAATTGTGCTAGCCGATGAATATGAACAAGGCGACCGGAAGCTGCTCAACTTTGGACATACTTTTGGTCACGCCATTGAAAACATCTATGATCTTAAACATGGTCATGCCGTGAGTGTAGGAATGATGCTGGCTGCCAAACTCAGCGAAAAAATAACCGGCCTTTCTCCAGCCGATGCTGCCGCCCTCCGCAAAATGTTGCTGGCATACAGACTACCGGTAGAGCATGAGATGGATAAAACAAAAGTGTGGGAGTTAATGAAGCTTGACAAGAAACGCAAGAGCAATACCATGAGTTTTATTTTACTGGATGAAATCGGCACAGCCTCCATTCATCCTATTGCAATGGATCTTTTAAAAACTTACCTGGATGAAATTGCCTGATGAAGTATTGATGTATGTAACGATCAAACCCGGCAATTTGCAGGGAACCCTGATAGCGCCTGCATCCAAGAGCGCCATGCAGCGTGCCTGTGCCCTTGCATTATTGCATGAGGGTAGCACAAAAATTTATAATCCGGGTATAAGCAATGATGATGTAGCTGCACTCAGCATTATTGAAGCCCTTGGCGCTATTGTGCAAAAAGAAGAAGATCATCTTTACGTAAAAGGCAGTCCCTTCTTTAAAGATGATGTGGTGGTTAAGCGTGATATTTTTTGTGGTGAAAGCGGTTTAAGCATCCGTATGTTTACGCCCATTGCAGCATTGAGTACGGCGGAAGTAGAAGTGGATGGTGCAGGCAGTTTACAAAAAAGACCGATGCATTTTTTTGATGAAGTGCTTCCGCAATTGGGTGTTTCTGTGCATTCGTGCAATGGCTATTTACCATTGAAATTAAAAGGACCATTGCAGGCAAATCCTATACAGGTGGATGGCTCTTTGAGTTC
>DGQO01000264.1 GCA_002400445.1 Chitinophagaceae bacterium UBA4412 | reverse complement strand
ATAAACTTTAAAGTTATGGCCAAGGCAATTAAGAAAATTGATGTAGAGGAAGCGCAAACTCCCAAAGGGTATAACGAGAAAAACCCTGCGCAACCCGAAGGTGCATTCAAAGCAGATTCTATTGATACTGCTCCCAAAGATGTTGTGAAGCCGCCACGAAAAAATGCAGATGATGAGTAGGCGGCTCGCATGGGTAGCCGGTGGAATAATAGCGATCATCGCAGTGCTGTTTATTTATCTGCACACCAGAAAAAGCGATAATTTTGAAAGCCTCATTAAAACTAAACTCACGGGTATGGTTGCCCGGGCGACAGACAGCCTGTACGTATTATCCATTGACAATATACAGATTGATGTACTAAAGTCTACAGTAACGGCAAACGGTGTGCAATTACAGGTAGACTCTTCCCGCATGAAAGTATTAGATGCAAGGGAAATGTTGCCAGATGATATCTATAATCTAAAATTGCGCAAGCTGCTCATTACAGGCATCTCTGCCGTAGACCTCATTAATGCTGAGAAGTTGAGCCTGGGTAAGATAATCCTGGATACACCGGATGTGATCATCACCCATCAAAAGAGAAGCTATAACCGCAAAGACACAGGCTCTTTATACGATCGTATAGCGCTGGAAAACGAGTCCTATAAAGTGGAAGAATTGAGATTGCAAAATATACGGCTCACGCATAATAACCTGGGCAAGCAATCCCATAAATCTGTGCTGGAGAATCTTTCTGCTTACTTTTATAATATTGAGCTCAGCCCGGAAACAGTTCATGACTCCACCCGGATTTTATTTGCAAAAGATGCCAGTGTTTACCTGAGTAATTACAGCAGTTTTACCAAAGATAAAATGTATCATTTTACAGTGGACTCCCTGGCACTTACGCCGGGCAATGGTATTATGCGNNAATATTGACTGGTGGAGCCTCATTGGCAATGATGGATTTTACGGAGACAGTGTTCATTTAACCGGAGGATTTATAAAAGTATATGACGACAGAAGATTACCCGCCTCCCCGGAAAGTAAAGTAGGTAACTATCCTCATCAGATGCTCATGAAAATAGATTTCCCCATTCATGTGAGGGGTATAGCACTCGAGGATATTTTTGTATCGTATGAAGAAGTGAATCCGAAAGTTGACAGATCGGGAGTCATTGAATTTAACCACACTTCAGGCACATTAAAAAACGTAACCAATATTCCCGAAGTGTACGCCAAAAACGGTGATATGGAGGTAACTGCACACACCCTCTTTATGAATGCAGGTAAACTGGATGCCGTGTTTCATTTCAATCTGCCCAAGCACGAGAGTGGTGTTTTTTCTGTAAATGCAAACCTGGGCACAATGGATGGTAAAAAATTGAATGATGCCCTAAAATTCCTTGCATTGGTAAGGGTAGATGACCTCACGATTGATCATTTGAAAATGCAAGTAGACGGAAATAATAATAGGGCTAAAGCAACAGTAGAATTTGCTTATCACGACTTAAAAATTTCTGCATTAAAGCAAGATGCAGATGATGACAAACTTAAAAAGCGGGGATTGCTTTCATTTATTGCAAACACATTTGTAATTAAAGACAGCAGCCCCAAAAGAAAAAATGATCCTGTACCTGTGCAGCATACCACGTACGAGAGAGATGAACACCGTTCCTTCTTTAATTTAATTTGGCAATCTGTAGCTAAGGGTGTAGTCCTTACTGCAAGAGGAAAATAGTATAACCGATTTTCCCCACGAAAAACGCCATTGCATCTGCAATGGCGTTTTTACATCATCATCTTGTTTTAAAATTCCTCCTCTGTTGTTTCTTCTTTTTCGGCCACTTTTATCTCCTTGATAAAATCGTCGTAGCCTTCTTCTTTGTTACTGCCAGCCCCATACACATCCATACTATAACCTATCAAACCATCTTTGGCCTCAATCAGGTACAGTATCATTGAATCTGCAGGATCAGACTCGCCCTCAAAGCGATAAGTGCGTACGATAGTGAGATCCTCGGCAGAATACAACTTATTACCATTGGTAGTAAAGCATCCATCTTTCATGGCAAACTCGTTATCCTGTTTTTTCATCCGCAGTTTTTCCAGTACAGATGATAAGGTGGTCATATGAATTTTTTCCATGACTGTTTTTTTAAGTGGTTTAAAATATCTTATGTGCTGAACATAGTCAAGAATGATGCCTGACAAAACTGTGGATTTGTCCATTCATACCGGTAGAAGAACAGATGCACCGTAACATTTGTAGTATAAAAAAGCCCGCAGGCTAAATGGCTTGCGGGCAGAAAATATTGCTATCGAAAATTAAATTGCAGATCGGCTTTCTTCAAAAGCTTTAATCTTGTTGTAGAGTGTTTTCCGGTCAATATTCAGTTTAGCAGCGGCCTTACTTTTATTATATTTTACTTCTTTTAGTACGCTCATTATTGTTTCATACTCGGCCTGCAGTGATGCCCCTTTAAGGCCTCCAAGACTGTCGAGATTCATAACGGGAGCGGGAATATGCTGTTGTGGCACTTCAGATGATGAAGAGGAAGACATTTGATTCATGCCACCGATGATTTCCCAGGGAAGTACATTGCTATTTATTTTTCCTGCCGTGGTAAGCAAGCCCGCCCGGCGAATTACATTTCTAAATTCCCTCAGGTTGCCTGGCCAGTTGTAACTCAGAAATAACTGCAGTACCTCATCATCAAAACCATCCAATTGTTTGTCCAGTTCTGTTGTGGCTTTTTTAAGGAAAAAATTTGCAAACAGGATGATGTCTTCTTTCCGTTCCCGCAATGGTGGAATAGAAATAGAAAATTCATTAAAACGATGATAAAGATCTTCCCGGAATTTGCCTTCACGATAAGCTTCCTGCAAGTTTTCATTTGAAGCTACGAGTACTCTTACATCTGTAGTAAGGTCCTTATTACCTCCAACCTTTTTATATTTTCTTTCCTGTATTACCCGAAGCAAAGTGGCCTGCACATCCAGTGGTAGATTGGCTACTTCATCTAAAAACAGTGTGCCTCCATTGGCGGTTTCAAATATGCCTTCTTTATCCGTGAGCGCTCCTGTAAATGATCCCTTTACATGACCAAACAACTCACTACCTGCTAGTTCCCTGGAAAGTGTTCCGCAATCCACTGCAATGAAAGGCTTATCGTGCCGGTTACTCTTCTGATGAATGGTACGGGCCATAACCTCCTTGCCTGTTCCACTCTCGCCATATAATATTACGCTGTAATTAGTGGGTGCCACTAATTCTATTTGCTGATAAAGTGCATTTGTTCTTGGCGAAATGCCCCGCATAAAATCTCCTTCTTCGGTAGGTTGCAATTTTTTACCTGCCGATGCTGCCTGTCCTCCTCCTCCCGCCGTTACCGGAGCTTCTGGCCTGCCGATACCTGCGTTTTCATCTGCCAGGCCTTTGTTAATTACATTCACCACTTCCTCAGGGATCAGTGGCTTGGTAATGTAGTCAAAGGCCCCCTGGCGCATTACATCTACGGCCATTTTAATATCTGAGTATCCTGTAATAATGATAACAACAGCTTCAGGATTTATTTTCTTGAACTCTGTAAGTGCCTCCCTGCCATCCATATCTCCAAGCCTGAAATCACAAAGCACAACATCAAAATTTTTCTCCCGGAATTTTACCAGGCCTTTATTGCCGGTGAAAGCCGTCTCTGTTTCAAATCCTTTCCTGGTTAAAAACCTGCTCAGCAGGTTGCACATATCCATATCGTCGTCAATAATCAGAATACGCTTGCTCATAAGTTTGTTGTTTTTAGAGTTTGAATGGCGACTGAATCCTTTCTACATTAATTCCAGTTCCATAGTAGCTAATTTTTCCCATTTTTGTCCAATAATGCTTGATAATAAGCAAAAGGAATGCCTTTTCCCCACTTTTCCCAAATTTGATATTGAATATAGCTTGGCTAGTAATTTGTGAAATGAACTACATCAATTTACCACCAAATCTGTTTATTTTTTTGAATCTTCTTATTTGCAGATATGAATGATAAGGATACTGTTCTCATTGTAGACGATGAAGAAGATATTTGTTATTTTTTAAGGCGTAACCTTAGTAATAAAAATTACACTACTTACTTCGCAAATTCCATACAGGCTGGAAAACAGGCGCTGATAGAGCATCGTCCTGCTATTCTATTGCTTGATAACCACCTACCAGACGGTAGGGGAATTGAATTTGCCGAAAAGGTAAAACAAGATTTTCCGGGTATTAAAATCGTGATGATCACTGCCCATGACACGCATACGGATCGAACCAATGCCAATAAAAATGGCGTAGACTATTTCCTGAGTAAGCCCTTTGTGATGGCCGATGTATATGAGGCGCTGGAATGTGTAAAGAAAATCGCTAAATAGTAAAATTGTGGATTTTTTTACACAATTTCTACTGTTTTTCTTCCAAGGGCAGGCTTACTGTGAAAAAGGTTCCCTGTCCGGGTAGGCTCCGCACTTCAATATCTCCTTTGTGGTTTAAAATGATGTTTTGGGTATTGGTGAGGCCAAGACCATTCCCATTTGGCTTATTCGTGAAGTAAGGCTCAAAAAGTTTGTCCAATGTTTCTTCATCCATTCCCGGCCCATTGTCTTTGATAATCACCTTGCAGAGATTCTCTTCCCGGCGGGTTTCAAGAGTGATCACGCCTTTCACGGTATGCTCAAGAGCCTCTGCAGCATTCAATATAATATTTAGAAAAGCAATGTGCAGTTTCCCTTTATCCCCCTGGAACTTACAAATTTCGGGAGTGAACATTTTAACGAGTTCAACACCATTGAGCAGCAAGCGGTCATTTGCTTCCTGTACTGTTTCATCCAATAACTCATTTATCGTTAAAGATTCATAATGAAGGTCTGAAAACTTGGTTGAATTTAATAAATCAGAGATCAGATGATTGATCCGTTCGCTATTGCGCATAATGATTTCAAAATAAAACTTGCCATCCTCATCGTTGGGCAAAACTTCAGTTTCCAACTGGTGGGTAGCCAGGTTAATATTCGTAAGAGGATTCCTTATTTCATGTGCAATGGTGCGGGCAATTCTGCCAGATGAAGCAAATTTCTCCTGCTTCTTTAATTGTTGCAATTTAATATTTGCCTCTGCAAGGTCCTTCACCCGCTGCTCCAGTTCAGCCTGATAAGTCTTCACCTTTTGCTCAGCTTCCATTCGTTCCTTATTTTCTTTACGATGCGTTGAAAAGCCAAATACAACCGAAAAGAAAGCGATGATAATAGCAGCAATCATGGTACTCGTAACTGCAGTACTTGTGTTTTCAAGTTCCTTGCTCCTTTGTATAAGCAGGATTTTTTCATGATCCTGCATAGTGCTCACATCTTTCCTTATGCGGATCATAAGAGCTCGGGTATTTATAATACTATCTGGCAAAAGGTTATTGGTACCAGTTTGCTGTATGATGCTCAGGTTATCAGAAATACCCTTAAACTTAGCGTCGAGTTTCTTTTTCAACTGGTTTAAATGCACCAGTTGTTCGGGGCTCTCTTCATAAAGCTTTGCCGTCTGCAAATACAAAGAATCTACAGTGCGCCTCGAGCCGATATAGGGCTCGAGGAAATTCGTGTTTTGGGTAAGTACATAACCCCTGAACCCGGTTTCGGCATCTTTAACCGCTGAGATCAACGCTTCGAGGTTCGAAATAATTTTATTGGTTTTTTCTACCGTGGCAGCATTTGTTACAACCCGCCTGTTAGCATACATGGCAAGTAAGAAAGTAACGAGAAGAAGAAAAAAGGCGCTGATATAGCCAATCCTTATCCTCCCCTGGTAATTGATATGACGAAGTAAGAATCGCACAAATAAGTATTTGCACAGGTAGAACGCCTGCAGGTAAAAAAAGAGACTTGTTAGATTAATGAGAAAGCGATGTTGTCGTTCACTTTGCAAAGCCCCCCTGGTGGAATGGAGTTGCATGTGGATCTTTCTGCTGATAACCATCGCAACATCTGTTCCACCATTCAGTTCATCTATTCACCAATCTCTTCCACAGTTATAGAAATTACTTCTACATAATGCCTCCTAATCCTGGTTACATCTTCCTGAATGGCAACTACGGCACATTATTTTCAATACCATTTGGCAGAAGAACAACCGAACACATTTGTTAACTCTTAAACTTAAAAACTATGTTACGTTGGACAATCACTTTCCTGGTAGTTGCAATCATTGCAGCAATATTTGGTTTCGGCGGAATTGCTGCAGGTGCTGCAGGAATCGCTAAAATATTATTCGCCATTTTTATTGTACTGTTTCTCTTGTCGCTCATTTTCGGCAGATCAAGATCATTATAATATAAACGCCCGTTTTTAATATTCCCCTTATGAAAATTGGTTCTCTGCATTCAATATGCAGAGAACTTTCGCAAACAAACAACTATTTTAAAACTTAAAAAACATCTCATGAGCAACAAAAACACTCTGCTGGGCTTCGTAGCAGGCGCAGCACTTGGTGCATTGGCTGGTATCCTGCTTGCACCAGATAAGGGTTCTGAAACAAGAAAAAAAATTACAGACAAAACAGGTGACCTGGCTGATACCGTAAAGTCTTCTTTCAGCGACCTGGTAGATCATGTAAAAAATCTTTACAACAAAGCGGAAGACAGTGCTGACGAGGCCGGACAAGCGGCCAAAGCAAAAGTGAATAAAGTGAAAAACGAAGCAACCACCGCTGCCCAAAACAGCTTTTCTTAAGATTTTTTAAACACTAAACTCAACGGGTAAAATTCATCATGCAATCATCAATAGACCAATTTAGCCTCCTGCTGGACAAAGCAAAAGAAATTGCAGAGACACGTATCGAGATTATTAAATTGGAAGCCGCTCAAAAAATTTCACTTACGCTATCTAGTATTGTAACGATGATGGCTATTGGGCTTTTGGCGCTCCTTGTTATTATCATTGGTAGTTTTGGGCTGGCCATATTAATTGGTAATTCTCTTGGCCAACTGAGTTACGGCTATTTTATTGTATGT